>JAMCRM010000080.1:7431-8008 GCA_023380575.1 Acidobacteriota bacterium
TAGGGAGGCGGCGTGCGCTTGGCGGCTACACCTGCGCGAGCGGGCCGGCAGCTATCTCTCACCCGAGCGGCTGTTCAACGGGTCCTTCGAAACCGAGCCGGCGGGATCTGTGTTCGACTGGCGCATCACGCAATCCGGCGGTGTTCATGCCGCCAGAGAGCGGACTCGCGGAGCCTCGGGGGATTGGGCGCTGCGGATCGACTTTGAACGCACGGACGGGGAGGAGGCGTACTGCATCGCCTCGCAGAAGTCGGTCGTGCAAGCCGGCGCCTACCTGTTTCGCGCAATGGTGCGCACGCCGGGAGCCATATCCGACGCGGGCGTGGGCTTCCGCCTCCGCGATGCCGAAGATCCGGACCGTTTCAATATCAGCTTGGCGGCGAGGAGCAGCGGCAATTCCTGGACCGAGCTAAAGCGGCCGATACGTATTCCGGCGGGCACGGAGTTGTTGGAACTGCTCGTCGTCCGCGAGCCGGCACTCGAGTTGGACGGAGCCGCCGCCGGCACCGCGTGGATCGACGCCGTTACATTACAGCCCCGATAGGTCTCGAATGACATGATCGGCATTCCGGCGCTT
>JAMCRM010000081.1 GCA_023380575.1 Acidobacteriota bacterium
AAACGTTTGCTATTTTCGGGTTCACCTGCGGGCGGCAAAAGAACAAGACGATCACAAACTCAAAAGCACGCCGTTCGCCGGGAGCAGTTCAGCAATACCGCAGGCTCGTAATTGCGAGTCGGCGGCAAATCTTGATCTCCGCCCGACACGGAGAAGTTCCCTAGGTTGCAAAAGCGGTTTTGAGACTTAGCTAAGAGGCTCAGGTTGAAAGAGAACTTCGGCCGATTCAATTCGCAATTCACAAGGAGAAGGAAATGGCTTTTCGCAAACGTTTAACTGCGCTTGCCGTCCTGGTCCTGGCGTTGGGCCTGATCACGACAGCAAGTGCACAAGGCCCGGCGTTCCAGTGCACGGCCAACGCTGGGGTGCCACCGCTGGCCCGCGGCGAAGGTCTGACGGAGCTGGTGGGCGACATCGTGCTGAACTGCACGGGTGGCACACCGACCCCCGTGGGCACTTCGATTCCGCAGGCCAACATCAGCATTTTCCTGAACACTGCGGTTACCAGCCGGCTGATCGGCAGCGCGTCGGAAGCGTTGCTGATGATTGACGAGCCGACCACGACGTTGTCATCGACCCAGATGAATATCTGCGGGAGCACCACCGGATGCACGACGGTCGGCGCGGGCGGGGGTTCGGGCACCTTCAAAGCTTCTGGCGTGGCGAACACGTTCCAGGGCGTGGTGTCCGGTAACTCGGTGACCTTCATTGGTATCCCAGTGGAGCCGCCGGGAAGCGTTGGCACGCGTATTTACCGCATCACCAACGTCCGGGCGAACGCTTCGGCGCTGTTCACCGGCGCTGCGGTTCCGAACCAGATCGTGGCTTTGATCTCGGCGACGCCGGCTACCGGTCCCACGGGGCTGACCTCGTCGTTCCCGATCAATAACCCGCAGCAGATCGTTGGCTTTGTCCAGCAGGGTCTGAACTTTGATGTCCGCGACATCAACAACAAGAACACCGTCACGGTGGATGTCGCCGCTGGCGTATTCGCGCAGTGCCAGGACCAAAAGAGCTCGTCTGGTGCGGGCGTACTGCTCCGCTACCAGGAAGGCTTTGCTACCGCATTCCGGCCGCGTACCATCGCAGCACCGGCCTCCGCGGATGCTTCGCCGGCTCCGGCGTCCCAGGCCACCCCGGGTTTGATCTACAACTCGGAAAGCGGCCTCTATAACCCGCTCGCTTTTGGTGCGTCCACGCTGGTCGGTCTGGCCGACTTCGGTACGCGCCTGAAAGCCACGTTCAGCAACATTCCGGCTGGCGTGAACCTGTGGGTTTCGACGACCAACACCAGCGCCAGCGGCGCCAACCTGGCTTTCACCAACGCCTCGTTCGCCCGCCTGGTCGGTGCTGAAACCGGCGCGTTCTTCCCGCTGGCCAAGACCGACACGCTCGCCAGCACCGACGTCTACTCGGTACCGCTGACGAACGGTGGTGGCACGGTGGTTTGGGAAGTCCTCTCTTCGCAGCCGCTGGTTCAGGAAAGCTTCCTGTTCCGTGTCATCCTCGCTTACTCCGCCAGCCCGGCGACCAACAGCCCGGCGACGGGTAGCGCTCTGGTGGCCGGCAGCTTCGCTCCGACCCCGCCCGCGTTCTCCGCGAGTGATGGGGCCAAGGCAAGCGCCACGCTGCCGATCCCGCGCTTCATCGACACCGGCAAGGGCATCAACTTCTTCCGCATTGCCCAGTGCCGTTCGATCCTGCTCTTCCCGTTCGTGACCAACCAGGCTGGTTTTGACACCGGTCTCGCGATCTCGAACACCACTACCGATCCGTTTGGCACGGCGGCGCAGAATGGTTCCTGCGACCTGTCCTTCTATGGCGCCAACGCTCCGGCGGTGGTTAACACTGGTACGATTGCCAGCGGCACGACCTATGCCGCGGTTGCCTCGACCATCGCCCCGAACTTCCAGGGCTATGTGTTCGCGGTTTGCGGCTTCCAGATGGGTCATGGCTTCGCGTTCGTCAGCGACATCGGCGCTCGCAACCTGGCCATGGGTTATCTGGCTTTGGTCGTCCCCGACGGCGTGAGCCGGCCTTCCGGCGTGACGCTGCAGGGCGCTGGCACGGGCGAACTGCTCGGCCAGTAAGTCGAATCACTTTGTCGTTCTCAGAGGGGGGCCTTCGGCTCCCCTCTTTTTTTGTTCTTCAATTGCTTTTGCCGCCGCCCGGAACTGATGTTACACTACGGTTCTCGCCCGCGTCCAACCCGAATTAAAACCTGTGTGCCCTGTTTAAAGGAGATTAGGGATGGCAAGATTCAGTCTTCGGTTGCTCGGCGTGCTGGCCGCACTGGCGCTGTGCGGCATCGCATCCGGGCAGAGTATTTCCATCGTTTCGGGAAACGGACAACTCAGTTGCCCGCTATGCCTGCCGAACGCTTCTCCGTTTTTCGACAACCTGGTTGTCCTGGTCAAGGACGCCGCCGGCAAGCCGGCCGCCAATGTTCCGGTCACGTTTACGGTGAACGGCACCGGTACTGTAGATTACACCAGCAGCACAACCAAGAATACCGGTGCTGATGGAACCGCCACAGTCAGCTTCCAGCAGCCCGTCACATATGGGATCAGCTTCGGAGTGGCTTACCAGCAAAGCACCGTCACGGCCACGGCGCAGGGAGCCTCGGTGGTCTTCTATGAAACCACCGGTCTCACGGATCAGTCCACCGGTATCGCGCAGGTTTCGTCACCGCAGCTCATCAGCCCCGTCGCCGGGACGCTGCTTTCCGGCCGCGCCGGACAGCCCTCCACGACTCCCGTGCAAGTCAAGGTCAGCTCGCTGTTCGGTGTCGGCATTCCCAATGTCGAACTGAAACTGGTTCCGGTCACGGCCACAGGCACAACCGACGCCAATGCGCCGTCGATCTCCTGCCAGGCAGCCACGGGGAGTTCAGGGACGTCGGTCCTGACCGACACCGGTGGAACGGCCACCTGCACCCCGGTTTTCGGCGGGCGCATCGGGACCGGCCAGTTCAACATTCAGATTGGCGGCCATTTTGCCACCTTCGGCCCCTTCAACTTCGAAGTGACTCCGGGGCTGCCGTGCGCACTGCGCATTCTCAATAACAGTGACAAGCAGACCGCCAATGTCGGCCAGATGCTGCCGGGGCCGCTGGTGGCGCAGGTCGAAGATTGCGGCGGCAACACGCTGCCCAATGTGGCGGTTAACTGGGCGGTCACACAGGGCACCGCCACGTTCGTCAACCGGCGCGATACCAGCGACGTGAACGGGCGTGTTTCCACCAACCTGACGGTTGGCGGCGCGGGTGGACCGCTGCAGGTTACGCTGTCGGTGCCGGCGGGACAGACCGCCACCGGCCAGGCCGTTTCGGTGCAGTTCAACTTCACCGTGGCCGTCACGGTCACGGAATTGCAGAAACTCAGCGGCGACAACCAGAGCGCGATCGTCAACCAGGCGTTCGGCCAGCCGCTCACGGTGCAGGTGAACAACGGCGCGCAGCCGGTGCCGAACGTGGCGGTGAATTTCGCCGTGACGAGCGGCAGTGTCACACTCAGTGCGGCTTCCGGCACCACCGATGCGCAGGGGCGCGCCTCGGTAAATGCAACCGCGGGCGCCAACACCGGCGCGGCCGTGGTGACCGCCAGCATCGGCACGTTCTCGACGGCGTTCAACCTCACCGTGGCGCCTCCCGGACCGCAGAATGTCCGCTTCCTGAACGGCGCCGGCTTCCAGCCGAATTTCATTTCTCCGTGCAGCGTGGCGACCCTCACCGGCACCGGCCTGGCCCCGGGCATTCAGGGGTCAGTGGTTCCGGCAATGCCGTTCGGACCTCTGCCGCTGCTGCTGGGCGGGGTGACGGTGCAGTTCGGCAACTCCTACGCTCCGCTCTACAGCGTGAACAACCTGAACGGGCAGGAATCCTTGTCGGTTGAAGTGCCTTGCGAACTGCAACCCGGCAACGTGCAGGTGACCGTGCGCGTAGGCACCGGATCGGGCACTTTTACCGCGCCGGTGCAGGCGGTGGCTCCGGGTATCTTCGAGACCAGCGCCAACATGAGCGACAACCGGCGCCGCGCCATCCTGCTGAAGCCGGACGGCACGTTCGTTACGCTGGAGAACCCGGCCCGCAAAGGTGAAATCATCCGCGTGTACGTCACGGGCATCGGCCG
>JAMCRM010000082.1:0-1924 GCA_023380575.1 Acidobacteriota bacterium
CGCCGGCAGCGGGATGCCCAGGCTCTCTTCCAGGCCTTCCAGCCGGTTCCGGGGAACTCCGCTGCCGTACCGCAGCAGGGCGATCATGCTTGCCGCGATCCGCACGCTGGCCCACGTGACCGAGTTGCTGGAAAAACAGGAAACGACCCTGGCCGCGCTGCGAGAGTTGTTGTGCCAGGCCCGCACCGAGAAGACCGCCAAGGTACGTGTGCGGCACTTGCACCTTGCGCGCCCCGCGATAGGCCGCCTCGCCATTGCGCCCGTGCCCGAGATTAAGCGTCAGCAGGTAATCGTCTTCGGCAACGGCTTTCAGGATTGCGTCACGGTCTTCCTTGGGGAAGGCGTAAACTGGTTCAACTGGTTCTTCCTTCACTTTGGGCGGCTTCAGCTTCGCTGCCGGGTTCTCTGGAATCCATTTCATGTCGTGGCAGAATTTGAAGAATTGCTTGAGCCGTTCGCTTTGGATCTCGAGGGCGTGCCGCTGACGCTCTTCAGTGTGGACTGCCCGATCTTGCGCTTCCCTTCGAGATCGAGGAATCCTTCGATGCACTGTTGCACCGTCTTGGGCGGCTCCGCTGGCTTCGTGTCACCGTTGACGACCATCTGATTGTTAGGGAATCATGATGGCGAAGCTTAAAGAGTGAAAACAGAACTGAAAATAGGGTTGTATGGTGAGCCGGGCGGGACTCGAACCCGCGACCCTCTGCTTAAAAGGCAGATGCTCTACCGCCTGAGCTACCGGCTCCCGAAGAGGTGCTTTCTTTTGATTGTAAACTACTCGGCGGGCCGCTGCCGGATGCGCCCTTCAGCGCCGCCTGCCGCAGAAGCGGCCGAACACATAGCCGGCCAGCAGCGCGGCCGCGAGCTTCTGCGTCTGTCCGAACCGGATAAACCGCGTGCCCGCCGCCGTGATCTCCACTACGCCGACCGGCGTCGCTTTAATCCCCGCTCCACCGCCGCTGCCTTCTTCTCCGGGCCCCTGCTCGGCTCCGATTCGTTTCCTGCCGTGTCCGCCGCCGAAGCCGTACGAGACCTTGGCGACCGGCACCACCGTCTTCCCCTCCGTCACAATCGGCTCTCCATACACGGTCTTGACGTGCGCGCTCGTCTGCAGATTTTCCGCCACGGATTGAAAGAATTGCTGCAGGTCCATCATTTCCCCCATTTCTTTCAGTAGAACACGCCCCCGCCGGCAATGGTAAGGTTGTGCATGGGATGGAACGTAGAGATTTTCTCGCGAGCCTGGGCGCGGCCGCTATGCTCCCAGGGGCCGGGCAGCCGCCCGCGGCGGAGCTGATCAAACCGCAAGTGTTGCGGCAGGGCGATGCCGTCGGACTGATCACGCCGGCGACGTATGTTTCCGATCCGGACCGGCTGCTGCTCGCCGAACGCACGCTGAAATATTTCGGTCTGCGCGTGAAGTGGGGCAGGAACGTCGGAAAGCGCACAGGCTACCTCGGAGGCACGGTCCAGGAGCGGCTCGACGATTTGCACGGGATGTTCCGCGACCCGGAGGTCAAGGCGGTGTGGGCGATCCGCGGCGGCTACGGCTCCGCGCAACTGCTCGACCGCATCGACTACGCGCTTATCCGGCAGAATCCCAAAATTTTCCTCGGCTACAGCGACATCACCGCGATGCACCTCGCCATCCAGCGGCACGCCGGGCTGGTCACGTTTCACGGGCCCGTCGTGCTCTCGGAGTTCTCCGATTTCACGCTGAACGCTTTCCGGCGCGCGGTGTTCGAAACGGCGCCCATCGGCGCGCTCTCGAACCCGGCGGAATCGAACCAGTTGCGGCCGGCGCATTTCGTCCGCACGGTGCGCCCCGGGAAGGCGCGCGGTGGAGCGGGGATTAAAGCGACGCCGGTCGGCGTAGTGGAGATCACGGCGGCGGGCACGCGGTTTATCCGGTTCGGACAGACGC
>JAMCRM010000082.1:1934-2680 GCA_023380575.1 Acidobacteriota bacterium
GTCCGCACGGTGCGCCCCGGGAAGGCGCGCGGCAGGCTCGTGGGCGGCAACCTGACTCTGATCTCCACCACGATGGGCACGCCGTTCGAAATCGAAACGCGCGGCCGCATTCTGCTGGTCGAGGACGTGGGCGAGCAGCCCTACAGCATCGACCGCATGCTGACGCAGTTGCGGCTTGCGGGCAAGTTCGACGGCGTGGCCGGGATCGTCGTCGGCGAATGCAAGGACTGCCGCCCGAGCGACTACAAGCCGGCGTTCGACTCCACGCTGTCGCTCGGCGAGGTCATCGACGAGGTTTTTGCCGAGGTGAAAGTCCCGATCCTCTCCGGGCTCACCTTCGGCCACACGGACGACCAGCTCACGATCCCGCTCGGGTTGATGGCAACGCTCGATGCGGATACGGGCGAACTCGCGATCGAGGAATCCGGCGTCCGTCCCGCGTGAACGCAAGTCCTTTTGCGTCCGCGATCTCCGTCCGTCTGCTTGCCCGCAGTGCGCCATTGTGCTTCAATTCGTTTGGGGACGGAGTAGTCTGAAAGAGGGGAAAGGGTATTCATGATTCGAAAAGAAGACGCTCTCCAATATCACTCAATGCCGAACCCCGGCAAGCTGGCGATTACGCCGACCAAGCCTTGCCGGACGCAGCGCGACCTGAGCCTGGCGTACACGCCGGGAGTCGCGATCCCCTGCAAGGAGATCGAACGGGAAGGTGGTTCGGCTACCGCTTCCGCGGCCGGGGCCACGGC
>JAMCRM010000083.1:0-1891 GCA_023380575.1 Acidobacteriota bacterium
AGTTGTGCGTCGCTTCCGGCCCGTTTTACCGCGTCTTTCACGACGCCATCCTGCACCACGTTACCCACAACCAGGCGCGGCCTCCGCGAAGCGCAGATCCATCCAGTCCTTGGCCTGCGCGGGCGCCAGTTCAAGCGCGCTGCCATAAGCCTCGGGTCCGGCGAAGGGGCGGGCGGGCAACTCTGTTCGCTGGGCGCTCCTGGTCCGGATTTCCAGCATGGCCACCTCAAACGGACGCAGCCAGATCTCTCTGGCGGAAGCCTCAACCCGCGCCTTCTCGGGGAAATGGGAGATGATCTCCACGGACGCGCCCCTCGCCCATCGCGGCAGCGCCAGCTTGCGCGCCGCGAAATGCATGTTGTTGGCGAAGACGAAGCCGTGCCCGCCCTCGAAGAACGAGTAGCCGTAGGGTTCGTTCTTCCAGGAATCGCCGAACGTCTTGCGCGGCGAGAGGAAGACGCGCTCGTTCGCTTTGAGCACGGACATCATGCCGGCCAGGAAGCGCACGTCCTCGTCGTTGAGCAGGTACGGGTCGCCCCACATCTGCGGGAAGACCAGGTTGCCGCGGCCCAGGTCCATGACGATGGCTTCGCGCCACCGTTCTCTTCCCATGAAGTTGCCCCAACGAATCTGCGAAAGCCACACCCCGAGGCTGTCCTTGTTGATGGGCGGGATGAGCTTGGCGAATTGCGTGTTCTGGTCGAGCGAGAGCGTCACCGAATCGCGATAGTGCAGCGCGGGCTGCCAGGACGTGCCTGAGCCCTCCATGAACAGGCCCGATTCGAAGATCATGTCGCCGTGCAGTGCCCACAACGGCGAGCTGAGGCCCCAGTACCAGATGACGAACACATCCGGGGCTGCCTTGCGCGCATCGGCGGCGATGCGGATGAGGCTGTCGTGCATAGCCTCCACGGAGTACTTGCCCGGCAGGTGTCCGTGCGCCGTGCTGTTGCAGTAGTAATTGCCGGAATCGAACTTGAGCAGCCGCGCCTGGTTGTGGGTAACGTGGTGCAGGATGGCGTCGTGAAAGACGCGGTAAAACGGGCCGGAAGCGACGCACAACTGCGTGCCGATGCCGCCCATCACGGGATAGCCGTTGCGGTAGACCCCCACCGGCGGCGCCGTGGGCGGCTCACCGGAACTGCCCGGGTAGGGAATCGTGCTCGGCTGAATGGCGGGGTTCGCACCGCAGGACCAGCCGCCCCAACTCACCGAGAACCACATCCCGAACTTCATCCCCATGGCATGCACGCCTTCAATCAGCTTGTCCGGGCCGTCGGGATAACAGGTGGGGGAGAACTCTTTCAGATCGCCGGCGTTATCGGGCCAGCCCGTATCCAGCGTGAAGAAGTCCAGCTTCAGGCCTTTCGCCTGCCAACCCTTTACCACCTTCTCAACGTCCAGCGCCTCCACGTCGCGGAGCGTGGAGCAGGCGCCCCACTGGTTGTTGAGGCCGAAGGTAGTGTAGATGGAAATCGCCTTCTTGGCGGTGCGCGGGCTGTGCTCGCGGAGATATGCGTGGAACTGTTCCAGCGCCCCGCCCGCCGGGGCGGCCCCGGCTACCGTCGCATGCGTTTTGTATTCCGACCCCGGCTCGAGCAGGTGCGCCGGACAGTGCCACAGGCGCACGCTGTCCCGCCGTCCCTCATTCACCCCCGAAGGATGTTCGACAGCGCAGAATCCATCGTTCCCCAGGAACACCGGCTCGCCGTGACCACCTTCGGAGGTGCCGCCGGCCAGGCCCATGTTGTCGAGTTCCACGTCCAGCAGCCGTAGTTCCTTAGCGCTGTCGTTTCGCACCTCCAGCCACTTCCTGCGGATGAAACCATCCAGCGTGTAGTGCGCCCGGACGCGGATGCCGTGTTGAGCGTTCACCAGAACGAAAAGCGCT
>JAMCRM010000083.1:1987-3479 GCA_023380575.1 Acidobacteriota bacterium
GCTTCGTGGAGGGCGAAATCCTCAATGCGCAAATAGGGGCTGCCGGCCGAGACAAACTGGTCGAAAAGATAGGCTCGGAATACGTAGCGCTCCAGCGCCTTGTCCGAGATGCCCTCGAAATGGAGGTCGTAGCCGTGGCCCCGCACCGCCACCAGGTTGGTACCGGTGCCGAATTGCAGCTTCCCGTAAGCGGCATCGCCGGGCCGGATCGTATACTGGCCGGGAGACCGCCATCGGCCCTGTGAGCGATCATGGCCGATCTCGACGCCGTTTACGTAGACCCACCGCTCGTTCCAGTCCTGCTGGTCGTAGCCGCCCAGGACGAGCACGATCTCTTCGCCGCTCGCCTCCTCGGGGAGGCGCACCTCGGCGCGAAACCGGCCGTAGCCGTCGTAAACCCGCCCGCCGCCGCTCCCGGCAAGGTTCTGCACCTTGGTCCAATGGCCGGAGGCTTCATCGTCCCCGGGAGAGAACTCCCACCAGGGGATTTCGATGCGGTGTTTCGCCGCGGAGAAGACCAGCGCGAATTCGGGCTTCGGGTCGAGTGCGGTACGCCTGCCCGAAATCTTGTTGTGAAAGCCGGTGCTGCGGATGCCGCCCGGGCCGGCTTCGATCTCCCATGACAGGTAGCGGTTTTCGAGCGTCCACTTGCGCGGGCCCTCCGCCGCCGCGGCGGGAATGGCCGCCGCACCCCAGGCGACATCTTTAAGAAACTCTCTGCGATCCACGTGCACCCTCCAGCGCGCCAGCATAGCAGAAACGGCCCGCCCTACACTATCGGGGTGATAGCATGTGCAAGATGAGACGAATAGTGATTCTCTTGGCACTGGTGGCGATGGCGGCGGGCAGCCTGCCGGCGGCGGGTGGGAAGAAAATCGTGCTGGTGGCCGGCACGCGCAGCCACGGCCCCGGCGATCACGAATATGAAGCGGGCTGCTACCTGCTGGCAAATTTTCTCAAACAGAACGGGGCCAGGCCGGTGGTGGTTACGGGCGGATGGCCGCAGGACGAATCCGTCTTCAACGGCGCGGCCGAGGTCGTGCTGTATATGGACGGCGGCGACGCGCACCCGCTTTTGAAGGGCAACCGCCTGGAAACGCTGGCCGGGCTCATGAAGAAGGGCGTGGGGCTGGCGTGCCTGCACTATGCCGTGGAAGTGCCCAAGGAAAAGGCGGGACCGCAGTTTCTGGAATGGATTGGCGGCTATTACGAGCGCCCTTATTCGCAGAACCCGTTCAACGACGTGGAACTGATCCAGACCGCGCCCGAACACCCCATCTCCCGCGGTTGGAAAAGCTTCCGCCTGAAGGACGAGTGGTATTACCGTATTCGCTTCCAGGAGGGCGATAAGCGCGTGACGCCCGTGCTGGCAGCCATGGTGCCGGTGGACAAGCCCAACCGGGAGACTCTCGGCTGGGCCACCCAGCGCGCCGACGGCGGCCGCGGCTTCGGCTTCACGGGCCTGCATCCGCACCGCAACTGGATGCAGCCG
>JAMCRM010000084.1 GCA_023380575.1 Acidobacteriota bacterium
ATTGAGCGATTTCGCCGCCCGTAAAGTCTCCGCCGCATACGGCGTCCTGATTCCCGAGCGCGGGTTTGCCAACCGGGCGACGTTTGTGGTCGGAAAAGACGGCCGCATCGAGCACATCGACGAAGACACGCCGGCGCTCGACCCGACCGGCGCGGAAACGGCGTGCAGGAGAATTCATGGGTAGCTGTGAGCTTTCAGCTCGGTCAACGGACAGCTTTAGCTGACTGCTGAACGCTGATCGCTGACTAATGATCGCGCTCGGTCACCAGATCGGTGACTGCGTGGAGCGCGCGCTGGCAGGGCGATTCCGGAAACTCGGCCATGGTGGCGCGCGCCTTTTCGGTGAAGCGTAGCGCCCGCTCCTTGACCCGCTCGATGCCCCGGTATTTCTCGATCAGGTCCAGGATCTCACCGAAGGAAACGCTCTCGTAGTTGCGCTCCCTGAGGATGAGCTCCACCCGGCAGCGCTCAGCGGGCGTCGCCTTTTCCAGAGCGTAAACCAGCGGAAGCGTGACTTTGCCCTCGCGCAGGTCGTTGCCCACGGGCTTGCCGAGCGTCTTTTCCCGGGCGGTGAAGTCGAGCACGTCATCCACAAGCTGGAAGGCCATGCCGAGGTTCCACGCGTAGGTTCCCAGCTTCTCTTCGGTTTTCGTATCCGCGCCGCCGACCAGGCCGCCCAACCGCGCGCATGCCGAAAAGAGGCAAGCGGTCTTGCGATCCACCACTTGCATGCAATCGGCCTCGGAAACATCGATGCGCCCGATGCGCTCCAGTTGCAGCAGTTCGCCTTCCACCATCATCTGGGTCAGGCCGATGAGCAGATCGAGGACATGGAAATTGCGCTCGCGCAGGGCGATTTGAAATGCCTGCATGTAGAGCCAGTCGCCGGCCAGCACGCAGGTGTGATTGCCCCATTGGACATTGGTGGACGGCCTGCCGCGGCGCGTCTGCGCCACGTCGATCACGTCGTCGTGAACCAAAGTGGCCGCATGGATCAACTCCACCACCGCGCCCAGGCGAATGGCGGCGGGACCGGCGGTGCCGCCGACCAGTTTCGTCGCGAGCAGTAATAAGGCCGGCCGCAGGCGCTTGCCGCCGCTCGATTGCAGATGGTGACCGATGGCCGTAACCGCGTCCACCGAGGCCACCGACTCCAGGCTGATCTGCTTCTCCACGCGCTCGAGATCGCCGTGAACAAGATCGAATATCTCTTTTGCGCTCAGCGCCTGCCCCAACTTGCCAAGATTCATTGGAAGCTAACCAGTTTACCGCACAACCTCTCGAAATTCCGGGTTGTCAGGCCGGCCAGCGCCTCCGGGCTGGTTCCCCGTATCTCCGCCAGTTTTCCGACCGTGTCCACCAGGAACGCAGGCTCATTCCGTTTGCCGCGATGCGGAATGGGCGCCAGATAGGGCGCATCCGTCTCCACCAACAGCCGGTCGTCCGGCGTGAGCCGGACCGATTCCCGAACATTTTCGGCTTTCGGAAATGTTACGATGCCTCCGAAGCTGAGATGAAATCCCAGATCCAAAGCCTCGCGGGCCTGCTCCGGCCCGCCCGTGAAACAGTGCATGATGCCGCCGCCCGGCCAGTGCTCGCGCAGCAGTCCGACCGTATCTTCCCAGGCCTCGCGCGTGTGAATCACGACCGGCTTGCCGGCCTCAGCCGCCAGTTGCAACTGTCCGGCAAACACTTCCCGCTGCACCGACCTGGGCGAAAGATCGTAATGGTAGTCCAATCCGATCTCGCCCACCGCCACCACTTTCGGATGCGCCGCCAACTCCCGCAAGCGCTCGTAACTGGCGTGCGTGGCCTTGGCTGCGTCGTGCGGGTGAATGCCCACAGTGGCGTAAAAGAACGCAAATTTCTCCGCCAGGCGTATGCCCGATTCCAGGTCCGGCGGACCGTTGCCTGTCCCGACCGCCACAAATGTTCCGACTCCCGCGGCCAGAGCCCGCTCCACCACCGCGTCGAGATCCGCGGCGAACTTCTCATCGTCCAGATGGCAATGGGAATCGACGAGCTTCACTTCAGCCGCGCTCCGATGGGTATGTCTTCCAGGAACCCGGCCAGCACGGGCTTTCCGCCCTCCACCGAAGCGGCCACAATCATGCCGTTGGACGGGATGCCGCGCAGCTTGCGGGGCTCCAGGTTGGCCACGATCACCACCTTGCGGCCGATCAATTGCTCCGGCTGGTATGCCTCGGCGATGCCGGCGACGATGCTGCGTGGTTCCGGCTCCGCAATGTCCACTTTGAGATGGAGCAATTTATCGGCGCCCTTCACCCGCTCGGCCGAAAGCACTTGGCCCACCCGCAGGTCTACCTTGACGAAATCGTCGATCTTGATCTTGTCCGCGGAAGCCGGCGCGACCGCCGGTTGGGGCGTCTTGCCCAGAAGCGCCGCTTGCTCCGCGGCGACTTCCACTTCGAGTGCTTTCATTTTCTCGATCGCCTCTTTCATTTCGATGCGCGGGAAGACGGCCGCGATGGAGCCGATTTTCTGGCCCGAAGGCAATTGGCCCCAGGCGAGCGCATCGAGCCGCACGCTTTCAAGCGTCTCCGCCATACCCAACTGCATCCAGATATTCCGCGTGGACTCCGGCAGAAC
>JAMCRM010000085.1:0-4532 GCA_023380575.1 Acidobacteriota bacterium
AATTGGCTCAACGACCGCCCCCCCTCCACCGAATTGCGGACGAGGTCCGCTCATCACGTAGCGCCCTGGCCCGAATTTCAGGCACGCTACCGGGCTGAACTGCGCCAACCGGAGAAGAAGGCGATCCTCGCGGATCTGGCACGGAAGGCGCGGCGCGGGACGATCACGTTCGTCTATGCCGCCAAAGACGAGGAACACAACAGCGCGGCGGTTCTGAAGAAACTCATGGAGCACGGAGCCTGCACCGGTTCTGCTAGAATTTAAGAAAGAGTATGGAAAACTACAGGGCTGGCTGGCGCCCGCCCGCGGCCCGGTATTCTCTGGCCGTATTGATTGCAGGGGTCGCGCTGGGAACGCAGCTTCTGTTACACCCGTTCCTTGCACCCGATTCCTATCAGTTATTGATCGCCTCGGTCGCACTCAGCGCAATTTACCTCGGCGCCAGGGCCGGACTGCTCACGCTGGGGCTTGTAAGCATCGCCAAGTTATACTTCTTTCTGCCGCCCCTGTACTCGTCTGCTGTTGCGGATCACAAAGTCGCCGCGCGGCTGATCCTGTTTGTGGCGGTGGGGTTGATCGTATGCTCCATGGGCGGAAGGCTGCAGGCATCGGAAGAAACCTTCGCGGCGGTTCTGACCAGTATCGGCGACGCGGTGATTGCGAGCGGTGAGGACGGGCGCATCCGCTTTCTGAACCCGGCGGCGCGGGAACTGTGCGGCTGGAAGCAGGAGGAAGCCATCGGGCAGGATCTTCGAACGACCATTCCCGTCGCGGAAGAGGAGAGCGGCACTTATGTCCGCTGCCGGAGCGGAAAGGAGATCCCCGTGGAATACGTGATCGCTCCGATCAAAGGCATGCGGGGCGGGGTGGTGATGGTTCTCCGGGATATTACGGAGCGCCACAAAGCGGAGGAAGTGCGCGAGGAGCTGATCCATCAACTGCAATCCGCCTTCGCCCAGGTGAAACAGCTCAGCGGACTGCTGCCGATTTGCTCCTCCTGCAAGAAGATCCGCGATAGTCAGGGGAGTTGGCAGCAGATGGAACTCTATATCCGGAGCCATTCCAAAGCCGACTTCAGTCACGGACTCTGCCCCGATTGCCTGTGCGCTCTTTATCCGGAGTTCTCGGAAGGCTCCGGGAAGGCCGGAGGCTGATCAACGCGAACAGATGGCCACCATGAACCTGCCGTCCGGGCTCAAGGTTTCATCGAGAATCTTCAAGTGCCCGTGTTCCTCGATTAACCAGCGGAACGCCTCCCGGGAATAGAAGTACTCAAAATTCATGGCGAGGCGTTCTCCGCGCTCCAGTAGAATTTCCTGGCCCGAGACCGTTGCGCGGAGGTCGCGCGCCACGTGGAAATACCGGGTCAGCAGATGGAGGCCCTGGTGCCGCTCGTCCCGCTTGTGTTCGAAGCGGATCTCGCCGTCGTCGCGAGCGACTCCGATGCTTGCCAGGGGCGCGAAGGCGAAGTTCCACAGGCTGGAGTTCGTGACGGCCTGCTCGGCCGCGGCGCCGTTGAGTTCGCCATCGATGACTAGGCGATCGCCCTCATGCATGCACTGGGCGATATGGCGGATTTGGTCGAGAGGATCGAAGGCGCCCAGAGTGTTGCCGGAGACCAGCAACAGTTTCGGAGATTCGGCCGCGTCGGAAGCCAGCACCAGGTGGACGGGGCTGGAGATATCGGCTTTAATCCCGAGTGTCTCGACGTCATCATCCTCGGCGCCGCAGCAGGCCGCTTCGAGCAGCGTCTGGCTGGCGTCCACCGGGAAATAATTCACCTCGCAGCCGCTGTTTTTCAGGGTGGCCAAAATTGGGCGGTCCTTCGATCCATCCCCGGCGCCGAAACTGATGACGGAGACTTCCTGTTTGAAGTGGCCGGTCAGCCCGGCGATTCTGTCCGCCAGCGCCCTCCAGCACTGCTGCAGACTGGCGTACGCCGGATCCTGCGAAAGCGTCAGCCATGCCCGGGCCGAAAGCGGCAGCCAGTAGAAAAACTTCTCGGGCAGATCCCGAGCCTCCATGGATTCGGAAAATTCCTGGGCGATCTCAGCTTCGGTCAGCAGAACTTCAATTCGCATAACTCTCCATATTACAATCCCATGAGCTGCATGCCGGCATCCACGAACACGATATTGCCAGTGACGCCGCGGCCCAGGTCGCTGGCCAGAAAAACGGCGGTGTCCGCGACTTCGGCGGGGTCGGTGTTGCGGCGCAACGGAGCGCGCGACTGCACCGCGTCCAGAATGGTCGAAAAATCCTTGATGGCGCGGGCCGATGCGGTTTTGACCGGGCCGGCGGAGATGGCGTTGACGCGGATCTGGCGCGGCCCGAGGTCGCTCGCCAGGTACCGCATGGAGGCTTCGAGCGATGCCTTTGCCACCCCCATCACATTGTAGTTCGGGATCACCCGCGTGGACCCCAGATACGTCAGGGTGGTCAGGGAACCGCCCGCGCTCATCGCCGGAAGCGCCGCCCGCGCCACAGCCACCAGCGAATACGCACTCACATCCTGGGCCAGCAGATATCCCGATCGCCCTGTTTCCACGAAGGGACGCGCGAGATCTTCGCGGTTGGCGAAGGCGAGGCTGTGCACCACGGCGTCCAGGGGACGGCCGAGCGATAGCAGTTCCGCGGAAAGCCGCTCCATGTCTTCATCCCGGGTGACGTCGCACGCCATGAGCCGTGCGAGGTTGAAATCGCACGCCAGTTCCTCGATCGTTTCCCTCTGCCGCTCTCCCAGATACGTCAGGGCCAGCGTGGCCCCTTCCCTCGAAAAAGCCTGTGCGACGGCATAGGCGAGACTCCACTTGTTCGCGATCCCCAGGATGAGGGCCAGTTTGCCCTCCAGCAGTTTGGACATGTGCCTTCTATCTTAGCCGAACGGGTTTGCCGCCTTCGGCCCTGCTCCGCTGCGCGGCATCCATGAAAGCGAAGATCTCGAGCGTTTCGTCATTCGGCACAGGAGGCCGCCGGGTCTCGAAGAATTTGACGACTTCGACCAGCAACGCCCTGTAGCCGACGGCGGCGGCATGCGGATCGCTCTGCATCACCTGTTTCGGACGGAACACGACGGCGCCGTATCCGCCATAGGGCCGCAGCGCGCGGACGGCGCCGAGCCTGCCGTCCTTCCACCGGCCCACCAGCACGTCCGCGCCCTCGGTATACGTGCGAGTGACTTCCTCGCACCCCGGTCCCATCAGGGCGTAAAGCATCTCGATGGGGTGGATGGCATACCATGCCAGATCCAGGTGATGGTGTTCTTCCAGGGGACCCGGTCCCCAGGTGCTGACGCCGGTCGCATCCGGGAACTTCATGGTGGTGGCGATTTCGCCATAGCGCAGGCTGGAGGCGCTGAACCAGGGTACGCCCGCTTCCCTGGCCAGGCGGGCGATTTCGCGCGCGTCCTCGAGCGTGGCGGCCAGGGGCTTGTCGATGAAAACCGGCTTGCGCGCCGCAATGACCGGTTTCGCCTGCTCCAGGTGCACGCGGCCGTCCACGCTCTCCAGCAGGATGGCATCCACCTTGTTGCATAGCGACGGAATGTCGCCGGCCAGTTCCACGTTCCACTTCTGGCGCAGCTCCGCGGCGTATTTCTCCACGCGCGTGTAGCTGCTCTCCACATCCTTGCTGCCGCCCTTGTAGGCGGCCACCACGCGCGCCCCGGGAACGTGATCGGGCGAAGCCTGGTCGTTCAAAAGTTTCGTAAATGCGATAACGTGGGAAGTGTCGGTGCCGATAATGCCCAGGCGCAGATCCGCGCCGGCGGCGCACGATGCAAGCAGCAGCAGGAATAAGGATTGCTTCACTTTCGGCATTGTACACTGATTTGGACCCTTGCCCCCTTCGCTGGATCTGACAACATCGCTGATGTACGTGAAAGGCGTCGGCCCGGCGCGCGCCGCCATGCTCGAAGCCAAGGGCTTGGCCACGGTCGAAGACCTGCTTTCCTATGTCCCTTTCCGTTACGAAGATCGCAGTAATGTGAAGACCATCGCGCAGCTTGCGCCCGGCGAAATGGCCACGGTGCTGGCCGAAGTGCGTTCGGCCCGGCTCTCCGGATTCAAACGCCGCGACCTGGGTCTGTTCGAAGCGAATTTTACCGACTCTTCCCGGGCGATTCTGGTCTGCAAATGGTTCCACGGGGCGTACCTTGCCAACGTCATCGCGCCGGGACAGAGAATCGCGCTTTTTGGAAAGGTGGAGTTCGATAGCTATGCGGGCGAACTCACCATGATGCACCCGGAATACGAGGTCCTGACCGAAGATGATGCCGAGGGCGAAGCGGCGCTGCATGTGGGTCGCATGGTGCCTATTTACGAAGCGGCAGCGAAAATCACGACACGCGCGCTGCGTACCCTGATCCACCGCGTTCTGCACTCGCTGGCGCCGGTGCCCGATGAGCTGCCGCCGCACATCCGGCAGCGTACGTCCGACGTTCCCGAAGGTGAAGGGCGCCGGCTGCGTAAACACCGAGGTGTCCATGTAGCGGTTCAGCCGGTCCACCACGGATCCGCTCAGAATCGCGCTCT
>JAMCRM010000085.1:4542-5017 GCA_023380575.1 Acidobacteriota bacterium
CGCTGCGCGAAGCGCATTTCCCGCCCGCGGATGCCGATCTCAGGCAGTTGAACGCCTTCCGCTCTCCCGCGCAGTACCGCTTGATCTTCGACGAATTCTTCTGGCTGGAATGCGGTCTGGCGCTGAAACGGCGGCAGTCGCGCACCATCCCTGGAATCGCATTCGAGCTCACGGACCGCGTGCGGGAGAAGGTCAAGGCCATGCTGCCTTTCAAGCCCACGGGCGCGCAGAAGCGGGTGCTCGGCGAAATCGCCCGGGACATGGCTGCCCCGGTGCCCATGCACCGCCTGCTGCAGGGCGATGTGGGGAGCGGCAAGACTATTGTGGCCGCCGAAGCCGCCGTCATCGCGATTGAGAACGGCTACCAGGTTGCCGTGCTTGCCCCGACGGAAATTCTGGCCGCGCAGCACTATTTCTATTTCAAGCAGGTGCTCGGAGCGCTCGGCTACATCGTGGTCCCGCTCCCCGGTTCGTT
>JAMCRM010000086.1 GCA_023380575.1 Acidobacteriota bacterium
CCTGGAAGCTGCCATGTGGGTGGCGAACGCCGCGGTGGAATCGCTCGATCTACTGGACTGGGATTTCTTTCTGCACAAAACGGAACTGGCGGACGCGGCCATGCATCAATGCCTGACGCTCGCGGACCCGACTTATTATCGTTACGATCCCGAAGTCGCCCGCGCGGCCGATCACGTCTACCGGCAGGCTTATATCGCGCTCGACGGTGTGGTTGGCAAACTGCTGGATTTCGTATCGGCACGCAACGATATGGTTCTGATCGTGGCTTCCGACCACGGTGGCGGCGTCAATAACACCGTGTGCGACATCGACCGCAGACTCCGCGATGCAGGCCTGCAGAACCATGCCTACACCAAGCGCAACCGGCAGGGCACCGAGATTTTCGTCAATCTGGCGGGACGGGAGCCGCAAGGGGTCGTGAAGCCGGGCGAATACGAGCAGGTGCAGGAAGCCATCATCGACACGCTACTCGACTGGCGCGACCCTCGCACGAACAAGCGCGCCATCGCCTACGCTTTGAAACTGCGGGATGCGGCGCTGATCGGTTATTGGGGGCCTGAAGCGGGCGACGTTCATTTCTGCTATAACCCGGGATTCGTGTGGGGCACGACTCCGGACGGCGCCGCCATGGCCGCGAGCAAGAGTCCCATTTCCAATCACGGGCCGCAGATCGTCACCGCGGCCACCGGCTATAGTTCCATGATGGGCCAACTGTTCGCGTGGGGGCCCGGCGTGGCCCGCGGCGTCGCGCGCGACGAAAAAACGCTCGGCCCCATTCCCATCGCCGGTGTGGCTCCGACCCTCAGCCGGCTGCTCGGCTGCCGCACGCCGAAAGATGCCCGGCTCGGCCCGGTGCAGGATATGCTGGCTTAGAGTTTGCGCCCGATGATGGCGTAATCCAGACCGCCGAAAAAGGCGTTGCGAAACTCTTCCGGGAGGGAGGCCAGGGCCGGCATCGATTCCACCGCCGGCGAGAGCGGATGCACCTCGATTCCGCCCAGCCCGTATTCTTCCATGTAGAACGCGAGCAGCGGATGGGGAATGGGCCGGGTATGCGTCGGGTCCAGATAAAAATGCGTCGCGAAGATGGCGAGGCATTGCGGGTTCGGCGTTTCCATCGCGAGCACCCCGCCGCGCGCCAGTTTCGCCGCGGCCAGGCGCAGCATTCCGGGGAGCCGTTCCGGCGGCAGGTGCTCCACCACCTGCGCGCTAAAAATGCCGTCCAGCGAGGCATCGGGCAGCGCGCCGAGATACTGGTACAGGTCCGCCACCTCGGCCTGAAGGCCCTGCTGACGGCAGAGCGCGACGCTCTCTTCAACCAGATCGACTCCGCGCGCGGGAACCCCGGCTTCCCGCATCAATTCGAGAAATTCGCCGCGGCCGCAGCCGATGTCCAGCACCTCGCGGCAGCCGGTGAAAAATGGCAGGTAGAATTTCTGCCTCCCCCTGACCAGTTCCCGCGATCCCCGGAAACGCTCGGCAAAACGGCCGTAGTCGAAGGCCGAAGCGCCCGAAAAATGCGAGGCGGCCGGAGCCGCTTCCGGTGGGGCCGGCTGCGGGAAAGCAGCCCTCTGGCGCAGCAGCCTCAATTCACTGTGGATCAGCCTTTCATACTCCACGCGAACTCGTTCGAGGTCCGCCCATAGCCGCTTCTGCACATCGAGGCTATTCCGCTCCAGCGCGGTTTCGAAATCCGCGTGCTGCGATTTGACGATCTCCCGGAAGTTCGATTCCATCTGTGTGGCCCGGAGTTGGAAAGCGCCCTGCATGTCCGCCACGCTGCGCAGGAACTGGACCTCGTTTACCGAAAGCTTCCGTTCCCATTCCACGCGCCACTCACTCCAGTGGGAGCGAATGTCCTTCAACTCCCGCGCTTCGTTTTCCAGGCGGCGTAATGAGCCGATTTCGTTGCCGAGTTTTACCAGTGCCCGGTTCACATCGTTGAGCGCCTCCAGGGTGGCATCGACGCAAACCATGGCGTTCCGGTTGAAGTCCACCTGTTCGCGAATGTGCCAGTCGAGCGCCCGGGCCGCCATTCTCTTCGCGGCCTGTATCAGGCGGTTGAGGGGACCTCCAGCACGTGGATTGACCGTGCCGATGGCGGCCACTTTCGCCTCCGCGGCATCGCGCGCGTGCACGATGGGCAGCAGGTCCGGAAGCGCGATTTCGAGCGGCCCCACGGCGGTTTGCGGATGGCGCGCGCGCACGCGTTCGCGCACCTCGCGAATGATTGCCTGGAGTTCTTCGGCTTTGAGGGTATCCGGATCTTCAGCGGGTCCCACGACGCTTGCTCCAGGTTGCCGTGACCTTGGATTGCAGTCCGCCGCGCGGGGTGAATTCGCCCGTTACGGTGGCTTGGACCGGTTTCGCCGCCTTCACCACATCGCGCAGAAAACAGTTCACCACGTTTTCATTGAAGATACCGATATTCCGGTATTTCAGAGCGTACAGTTTGAGCGACTTCAACTCCAGGCACCGCTTATCGGGCGTGTAGCGCAAGGTGATGGTGCCGAAATCGGGCAGCCCGGTCTTGGGGCAGACCGAGGTAAACTCCGGAATCGCGATTTCGATCTCATAGCCGGGAAACTGGTTGGGCCAGGTCTCGATCTCGGGCAGCGCCGCCTCGATTCCGGACATGGCGTGGTCGTCGGTATAGGATCGCTTCATACTTCGGCCTCCCGCGAGAGCGTCTTCGCGAGCAGATCCAGGAAAAGCCCCACATCCGCCACGACGCCGACAGCTTGGCCGGTGCCGCGGTCGCTTACCTTCGTGGCCACCGCCGGGTTGATGTCCACACAGACGATTTTCACCCAACTGGGAAGCATGTTGCCGGTGGCGATGGAGTGCAGCATCGAGCCGAGACATAACACCACCCCCGCTCCCTTCAACTGCTCCGCGTAGGCGTCCTGCGCGGCGTTCATATCGGTGATGGTGTCCGGCAGGGGGCCGTCGTCCCGCAGGCTGCCCGCCAGCACGAATGGCACATTGTTCCTGACGCATTCATAAAGAATGCCGGAGCACAG
>JAMCRM010000087.1 GCA_023380575.1 Acidobacteriota bacterium
GCCCGGGGTCCTGTGCCGCAAGGGTTGCGGCGGCGAATAAGAACAGCAGAAAAGAGCGCAGGCGTCAGTTCCTCGCGGCAGCCGTCCCGCGCGGCTGCGGTTTGGGCAGCGGCTTGCGCGGCAGCCTTTCGTCGCGCGTAGCCGCGTCATAGACCAGCGAGGCGATGATGGCGGAGGCCTGCATGAGGTCGCCGGATTGCAGCCGGTCGTACACATCCATGTTGGAGTGGTGCGTGCGGCTCATGTACTCCAGGGGATCCTGGATGAACTGGAAGGCGGGCACCCCGGCGGCGTCGAAAGACAGATGGTCCGTGCCGGTGGTATTGCGTACGGTCACGGTGGACGCGCCGAGGTCGTGAAAGGGCTGGAGCCAGGCTTCGAAAATCGGGCGCATCATGTCGTTCCCTTGCAGATACACGCCGCGAATTTTCCCGCCGCCGTTATCCAGGTTGAAGTAGCCGGAGATTTTGGCGTGCTCGGGCCCGAGCGCCATGGTCTCGCGATCGGCCACGTGTTGCTTGACGTACGCGGCCGAACCGAGCAGCCCTTCCTCTTCCGCCGACCACAAGGCGATGCGCACGGTGCGGGCCATCTTGAGGTCGAGCGCCTTGAGGATGCGCATCACTTCCATCATGACCGCGCAGCCCGCCGTATCGTCGGTAGCGCCCGTGCCGAAGGTCCAGGAATCGAGGTGGGCGCCCACCATCACGATCTCATCTTTCTTGGCGCCGCCGGGGAGGTCCGCCAGCACGTTGAACGTATCGGGGGAGTTCTCATAGAGCTTGTTCTCGATATCGAACTCCAGGGTGACCGGCACCTTCTTCTCGAGCAGGCGGTAGATCCGGTTATAGTGCTCGGCGGCGAGAGCCACGGAGGCGGGCGGCATGGGGTCCTTCAAATCGCGCGTTCCGGCCGCGGCGGAGAACACCGTGCCGCCGTCACCGCGCATGCCCGCGCCGATGGTGACCAGCACGCCTTCGTCCCTGAGGAACTGGTTGAGCCTGTTGCGGAAGCGCTGCGCGGCCGCGCGATCCATGGGAGGCGGTTGCCCGAACGAGGGCCGTCCCGGCGCCGGCGCGCCGTAGGGCAACAGACGCAGCCCGGGGTCGGGGGCGAAGGCCTGGGCGGCCAGTTCCGTATCCGTGTAGCGCCTGCCCATGGCTTCGGTTTGCATGGGGAGGGTGCGGGCATCCTCGGTGAGGACGATCTTCCCCCTCAGCTTGCCCTTGTACTCCTCCAGGTCCGCTTCGGTGCGAAGAACGGCCAGCACGGCCTCGCCGGAAACCCGGCCGCCGGTTCCCAGCGAAAGCGGCCGCGGCACGCCGATAAGAGGCTGGTAGCTGGGCGCCTTCATGGCCGCATAGAAACGCAAGTTGTCCCAACCTCGCCCGTAGGTCCACTTTTCGAGACGCGGATTGGAGAGTCCCCATTCCCGCATGCGCCGGACGGTCCAGTCCGCAGCGGCCTTGTATCCCGTGGACCCAACCAGGCGCGAGCCGAAGACGTCGCTCATATAGAAAGCGTGCTCCATTACCCTGGAGTTTTGAGACGCCTCAGCCTTGATCCGGTTGACGACGTATAAATCGACCTTTTCTTCCGCAAGAAGCAGCGGAACGAAGGGCAGAAGTGCGAACTTGCGCATGGGAACCCTGCCAGCGTAACACGAATATAGAAAAAGCATTCCCCGCCCGCCTGCATTTGCGACAATAGACATGGGCCTGCCGGATGGGCAGCCGCTCCCGTCAAACGGGGGAGGAAAGTCCGGTCTCCACAGGGCAGCGTGCCGGCTAACGGCCGGGGGGGAACTCGGCGACGGGTTCTCTACGGAAAGCGCAACAGAAAATATACCGCCCGGCGACGGGTAAGGGTGAAATGGTGCGGTAAGAGCGCACCGCGCGCGGAGCAATCCGCGCGGCATGGCAAGCCCCACGCGGAGCAAGACCAAATAGGGGAGGAGGAGCGGCCCGCTCCGCTTGACTCCCGGGTAGGTTGCTGGAGCCGGGCAGTAATGTCCGGCCAAGAGGAATGGCTGCCGCCCGCAAGGGAACAGAAACCGGCTTATAGTTCGGCAGGTCCACGGTTCAAAGTACTTACACGCACCAAAGCGGGGGTTCCGGACCCAAATTTCCGGTGAAGACCCTAGCTCTGCATTGTATTCTTGAAACAATCTGCGTGTGTCACTCGCGCGTCATCTTTGAGCAGACGCTCGTTAGAGGAGAGATATGATTCTTAAACCCATCGCGGCAGCGGGTGCCCTGAGCCTGCTCGCCGCCACTCTATTCGCTCAGGGGCTCACCACCAACGCCCGCCCGACGGACTGGGAAGAGATAAACTTCGAGTTCAATTCGCACATTCTCTCGGATGGCTATCCCAGTCTACTGCGGTTATCGGAACTGCTGAAAGAGCACCCCGATTTCCGCGTGGCGGTAGTAGGACATACGGACCGTATAGGCAGCAACCGCTACAACGAGAAGCTGGCCCTGGCCCGCGCCAACACGGTGCGTGACTTCCTCGTGAAGTATGGCGCCGCGGCCGGCCAGATCACAACTTCGAGCGAAGGCAAGAATAATCCCACCGCCAGTAACGGCAGCAAGGAAGGCCGGTTCATGAACCGGCGCGTCACCCTGACCGTCACCGACGGACAGGGCAAAGTTGTCGGGGACGGCGGAGTGGGCGCGGCCATTCACGGATTCGATGAAGTACTCAAGAAGCAGGATGAGTGCTGCAGCAACCTTCTGAAGCGGCTCGACAAACTGGATGACATTCTCGCCGCCCTCCGCGAACTGAAAGGCGAAAATGACAAGCTCAAGGGCGAAGTCGCCGACCTGCGCAACGGACAAACGTCATTGCAGGGCCAGGTTGCCGGCCTGCCCAAGCCGCTGTCGGAACAGCAGACCACCGCTATCGCCAAAGCCGAAACCGATCGTGCCCTTAATGAAACCAGGGAGCGCAACCGCAAGTTCTCTCTGCGCTGGGCGTAAACATCGGTCCCACCTATGGCCAGGGAAAGACCGGAAGCTTCACCTTCTCCGGACGCGGCCAGTTCTTCTCTCCTTTTGGAGGCGACGGCACGCGCGCCGTGCAGGCGCAGGCCGAGTACATGTACTATCCCGGCCGCATGGAAGGCCAATTCGATATCGGCTTGCTAAACCGCTGGCGGAATCTACAGGCAGGCCTGTTTTCGAGCTTTAAGTACCTGAACTTCCGCGAATTTCAGGGCGGCGGCGCGTTGGCACAGGGCGCCTTCGTGGTGGACTACCTGTTCAGCCGCGGCAAGGTTGGCCTGTTCGCTACCAAGGGCTTCAAGAACACCGCCGTGCTGAACCAGACGCCGCTGGGGCCGACATCCTTCCTCGAAACCTACGCGCGCGTAGTCAACCAGGTAGGGGCCAGTACGACGCTGGGGCTGCGTGGCAACTCTTACATGGAAGGCAACATCGCCTACCTGCAAAGCCACGGCCTGGCCAACCGGCCAGGGGGCTCGCTGCGGTACGTGCAGCCGCTCAACGACCTGTTCGCATTTACGGCCGAAGTGGGGCTTAACGAAACCCTCATGAACTACAAGGGCTTCCAGAGCGGCCGCGTGGTCTTCGGGTTCCAACTCGGGAACCTGATCCGGCCCAAGGAGTACACGCAGGTCACCAGCCCGGTTCCCATGGACATCCCGCGCGTGCGGTATGAACTGCTGACGCGGCGCGTGGGCGCCAGCGCCCCGGTAGCGGACGCCGGATCGGACCAGATCGGCGTCAGTTCCGGCACCATCACGCTGGACGGCTCCGCCTCTTACGACCCCGACGGCGGCGTCCTCACCTACCAGTGGACACAACTCTCCGGCCCCGCAGTCTCGCTCAGCGGAGCCAACACCGCCAAGGCCAGCTTCACCGCCGCCGATGGCCAGACGTACTCGTTCCGCCTCACCGTGAAGAACACCTCCGGGCTGCAAAGCAGCGCCAGGGTGAACGTGACCACGGTGGCGGCGGCCACTACGCGCATCGTGCGCTTCTCGGCCGAACCCAGCACCGTCAGTCCGGGCGGCATCGCACATCTGACCTGGGTTGTGGACAACGCCGAGCAGGTCACCATCACTCCCGGACCCGGCGACGTGGATCCGCGCACCGGCACCGTGGACGTGACCCCGGCCCAGACCACCACTTACCGCCTGACGGCCACCTCCAAGGGTAAATCCATCAACTCCGACGTGACCGTGACGGTGACGGCCACCCCGGCGACGGCCCCGCGCATCGTCCGGTTCGACGCTTCTCCGACCAACATCACGCTCGGCCAGTCCTCCACCCTGTCCTGGGCCACGTAGGGCGGCGCGCAGGTAACCATCAGCGGCCTCGGCACGGTTGATTCGAGCGGAAGCCGCGTGG
>JAMCRM010000088.1 GCA_023380575.1 Acidobacteriota bacterium
CCATCTCTTTCCACGACGATAGGGGAGAGAGCTTATACAATGTCGAACACTCCGCTCCGCTTAATTGCCATCGCCGCCATGGCATCGTTCCTATCCCTGGGCCAGACCGGCGCCGGGGGCGGCGCCATTCAGGGCACCGTTAAGGATTCCTCGGGCGCCGCCATTCCGCGCGCCAAGATTGCCATCATTCATTTGGAGACCGGCCGCGTCACCAACACGCAAAGCAACGCCGAAGGTTTCTTTGCCACACCGCCCTTGAGCATCGGCAAATACAAGGTCCGGGTGGAAGCTCCCGGCATGAAGGTCTGGGAAGGAGACCTGCTGCTCGAAGCCGCCCGCACCGCTGAGGTTTCGCCGGTGCTGGCGCCCGGGCAGGTGAACGAAGTCATCACCGTGACCGACGCCGCGCCCATGGTGACCACCACGGACCCCACGGCGGGCAGCACGCTCGACGCCCAACGCATCGGCGAACTCCCTATCAACGGCCGCGATATGAACACCCTGCTGGCCGACGTGACGCCCGGCGTGGAAGAGATCATCGACGTCAACGGCGGGGTCCGCACGGATGGCCTCATGGTGTACTCCACCAATTACGTGCAGGACGGCGCGGCATCCAACAATCGTGAATTCGGCGGCTCCATGAACCTCCAGGGGCTGGAATCGGTGGGCGAAGTGCGCATGGAGACCAGCACCTCGTCGGCCAAGTACAATGCGCCGTCCTCCGTGATTGTGAGCACCCGCGGCGGCGGCAACCGGTTCCGCATGGCAGTATATGAAACCATGCGCAACAACGCCTTCGGCGTGGCGCGCGCGCGGCAGGACGTGTTTTACGACGGGCGGCCGTTTCAGACTCCCAAACTGATCCGCAATGAATTCGGAGGCTCGATTGGCGGCCCCGTGATTCTGCCGTCGTTCGGACTGAACGGGCGCAGGATTTACAACGGCCGCAACCGCACCTTCTTCTTCTTCTCCCGCGAGGGGCTGGAACTGCGGCAGGGGCTGACGCGCGATTTCAAGACCCCGACCGCGGCCATGCGGCAGGGCGATTTCAGCGGGCTTTACGACAGCCAGGGGCGGTTCATCACGCTCTATGATCCGCTCACCACCGCCCGCATCACCACCGCCAGCGGACGGTCGGTGGCCTCCCGCATCCCGTTCATCGGCAACGCCATTCCAGCGCAGCGGCAAAGCGCCATCAGCAAACGCATCTGGGGCATCACGCCGATGCCCACCGATATCACCAATCCGCTGGTCACCAGTAATTTGAAAGTGGTCGTGCCCACCAACCATTTTCCCAACACCAGCGCCGATCCCACCACCGTGCGCCTCGACCACCGCGTCTCGTCCAACGACAATTTCTTCATCAAGTTCAACGGCAGCCACCGCACCATGCACTTCATCGGCACCAGCGGTTCCACCGGCGCCCCCACGGCCAATATGGAAGCCAACATGACCTTCCTGCGCATGGAGGCGCTGGGCGGCTCTTTCAGTTGGACCCATATCTTCTCACCGCGCTTTTTCGTGGAAACCAGCGGCAACCGCACCGCCCAGACCAGCAAGACCACCACCGGCCCGGAGGATAAAGACTGGGCCGCGGAACTGGGATTGCCCAATCCCCGCCACGAGATTGGCTGGCCCAGTATTCTGAACGTGGGCTTCATGAGCTACGTGGAGGGCGACAACCGCCGCTCCCTGCGCACCCTGGTGACCAACGCGGAACAGAATTACAGCTACATCGCAGGCACCCATACGGTACAGTTCGGCTGGCGCTATCACAAGGAGAAACAGACGCTCCTGCCGGACCAGGGCAACATCTCCGGAACCACGTACTTCAACAGCCTGTCTACGGCGCTCGAAAGCGCCACCAGCGGTTCCCCCACCAGCCCGCAGACCACTTCCCTGACCGGCAATGACGCGGCGAACTTTTATCTCGGCTACGGCGGGCGCTTCGACGTCGGGCTGAAGCGCGGCTTCATGCACGTCACCGAGCGCAACTACGGGCTCTATTTGCAGGACAACTACAAGGTAACCAGCCGGCTCACCATCAACCCCGGCCTTCGCTGGGACATCAATCCCGCTTTCACGGAAGAGAATTACCAGCTCAACGCCTTCGACGTTCCCAGCCACTCCATCATGCTGCCCAAGCCGCTCGATTACTACTACAAGCTGGGCGTGACCTCGCCTTCGGTGGTCGAGGTTTACCAGCGGGTGGGGGTGAAATTCTCGAGCGCGCAGGAACTCGGCAAGTCGGAGCAGATCTTCCAGTCCAATAATTTCGACATCGGGCCGCGCTTCGGATTCGCCTACCGTGCTTTCGAAGGGCGCAGGTCGCTGGTCATCCGCGGCGGCTACGGGATTTATCTCTCCCCCATCCCCATGCGCACCCTGCTGGCGCAGTTCTCCAGTATGCCGCCGTTCCGCGCCACCTACCAGTACAACCCGAACAGCTCGGCTTACAGCCCCGATGGAATCGCCAGCTACCTGCTGCGCAACACGCCCACTGTGATCGCCGGCTCGAACAGCCGCGACATTATCGACCTGAACAACCCCGCGGCCGTGGGGCGCGGCGTGGGCGTCCGCGGCATGGGCGCGCTGCCCAGCATGAAGATTCACGAGTGGAACCTGATGATCGAGAAGCAGCTTCGTCCCACCACCGTCGTGCGCATCCGTTACAACGGGAAACACGGCGTGCACGCGGACCAGTTGAACGACATGAACCCCACCGTGAACAATTACCTCTGGTACTCCACCACCAATACCCCTCTGCCCACCGGCGCCTATTCCAGCGTGGCCCGGCGCCCTTACGACAAGGAGGCCTACACCGACGTTCGCATTCTGGAGAAGACCGGGTACATCAACACGTCCACGTTTTCCGCGGAGGTCCAACGCCGCTTCAGCAAGGGGCTCGGCTTCCAGTTGTTCCATACCGTGACCAACTCGCTGCGGCTGGCGGGCAACTCCTTCCGCGACAGCATCGGCACCCTGCCTACGGCCTTCATGCCGGGCGCGGTGCCCAGCGACCCCGTCGAGCTCAACCGGTTCCTGAACTACCGGCGCGACACCGGCATCCCCAAACACCGCACCCGCTGGAATTGGAACTACGACTTGCCGTTCGGCCGCGGCAAACTGCTGGGGCGCAACGCCGGCAGGCACCTGAACAACATCATCGGCGGATGGAAGCTTTCCGGCAGCGGCACCATCGTAAGCAGTTGGTTTGCCCTTCCTACCAGTCAATGGGGCGAACTGGGCAAAGTGGAAGTGTACGGCAAGAAGTATCCGGTTCTGGATTGTCGCGGGACACCGGCCTCGGCCAGGGATCCGCGGGACGAACGCTGTTTTGAAGGGTATCTCTACTATAACGGCTATATTTCCCAGCGCTACATCAACAGTTACAACGCCGCCGGGCTGCGCAACGGCGTATTCGGGCTGCCGGAGAATTACAAGCCCGCCGCGAAGCCGGTGAATCCATGGCCCGCCGGCGGCCAACCGGGACAGCCGGGCTCGAGCGATTGGGACACCAACAACGTCTATATTCCGCTCCAGAACGGCAGCGTGCAGCGCGTGGCCGTGGATACCGCGCTGCACCCCTGGCGGCAGCAGTACCTGCTCGGGCCGCTGAACTGGCTGACCGATGCTTCGCTCCTCAAATACTTCAGCATCGCCGAGGGCATGCGCCTGCGCCTGAACGTGGACATGTTCAACGTGTTCAACAATCAGGGATTGAACACGCCGGGCGGCGACGGCGTGGTGACGCTGAAAAACTCGTATAGCGGCTTCGGCTTCCGGCCGCGCCAGTTGCAGGTGACGGCCCGCCTGGAGTGGTAGCCGGAGCAGCGGGGCGGGCTTGACCCGCCCGCTACCCGCGCTCCGAGTAATTCGGCAAGGACATCGTGGGCGGTTGGGTGTGCGGACCGGACGCAATGATCGCCAGCGCCACAAGATAGAGCGACCCGCCCACAATCAACGTTTGCACCAGTCCCAGGTAGATGGCGCAAACCAGGGCGCCGACGGAACCGAGCACGCTGGCCGCCGCGTTTAACGACCACGCCCAGCGCACCGATGGATGGTGACGTTGCTCGAGTCTGCGCAGTCCGGCGGGGAACGGCATGCCCATCACAAAACCGGCCGGCGCAATCAGCAGCACCGTCACGGCAATCTTGACCGGCAGCGGCAGCCCCACCCCGCTCGAGAGCAGCGTGAACAGCACGGCCGCAAGCAGCGCCGCCAGCAGCGCGACCGCGCCCAATGCCCGCATGAGCTGCGCGTCGTCCGGAACGAACCGGGTGCTGAAATAGCTTCCGAACCCGCTCGACACCAGCATGGAAAAGATCACCACCGTCAGCGCGTAAGTGGGATGGCCGAGGAACAGAACGAACTTCTGAATCAGGGCGACTTCCACCAGGATATATCCCGCGCCGATGCAAACGAAATAGAGCAGGAAGGCGAGCAGGCGGCGTTCCCGCGGCAGGCGCGTGCCGAGCACCAGCGGCGGCAGCGCCAGGATCACCACTGTGGCCAGAATGCTCACCGCCATCAGCCCGAACAGCAGCGGCACGGCGCGATTGATCTTATAGTCCGCGCTGGCGTGGGAGAACGTCGAGAGAAACGCCCAGATGTCACGCGGCTGGACCGTGTAAAAGAAAAAGGGCCGGTTGTCCGTTACCGGCGTAATATCGAAGCCGTAGTTGCGCTCGTACTCGCGCGCGTCTGGGCTGTGCAGCAACTGGTGAAACTCGTTGTGCGGCGTATCCGCGACGGGCAGGTAGATGGCCTGCATGTTCCCGGCGGCGAGAACCGCGCGGGTCCGGTCGACATCCGCGCCGCCGAACGGCTTGCGCGAGATCAAGACGGTGTCCCGGGCTCCCCAGCCGGCGACGGAGCCCTCCCGCGCCACGATCACGTGCCGCCAGGGATTCCGCTCTCCCAGTTGCTTGAGCGCCTCGATGGCAAGTGAAATCAGGCGCAGCGACTCGCGCGGCGGCTCGAAGCCCCAACGGGTGAATGCCGCGATGCCGTCGGCGGTCAGGTGGCTGAGATAGTCGCGGAAGGCGTCGGTGGTGTAGAGGTTGTTCTCGGAAAGCGCGAAGGCGCCCGCGGCGGTTGAGGCCCAGGTATCCACCAGCGTGGCTTGCAGCACCTGGAATCGTTCCGGACTGCGGCGGACGTAACTGCGCCCGTCCTCCACGACGATGTGCACGTCGGGGCGCAGATAGAGGCCTCGGCTGAGTTCCGGAAACCGCTCGCGCATGATGGTGGTGGCGATGATCGGATTGATTTCGACGCCGGTGATATCGTGGCTGCCCGAAGCCAGGGCGCGTGCCACGTCCCAGCCTCCGCCCGGCCCGATGATCAGAACCTTGGCCGAAGGACGCAGGACATAGGGCAGGCCGGGGCCCTGTTCGAGCAGGTCGTGGCGGTCGCGCGCGCTGAGATTGGCGAAATCGAAGTTGGCGATCCCGGTCGAGGCGTCCGCGTCAATGAAGATCATCGGAACGCCCGACTGGCGCTCGGGGGAGATGGAGATGCGGGAGAAACTGTTCCAGCGCACGAACCGCTCGCCGGCCAGCTTCTGTCCCTTGGCATACTTGATGTCCAGAAAGTGATGTGCCCCGTTCAGCAGCACCACAGAGACCAGCGCCAGGGCCAGAATCACGCTGCCTGCCCGGCCGGCAACGGAATTCGCCATGCTGTGCCAGATGCCCGCGGCTGCGGCGAAAATGATGGCCACCGCCAGCACCGTGTTCGGGCCGCCCAGGTAGTTCAGCAGCGGCAGCAGCAGCAGGCAGCCCAGTGAAGCGCCGACCAGATCGAAGAAGTATACGCGGCTGACCCGCTCCACCGTCTCCGAAATCGCCAGCGACACAATCGTGCCGGCGACAAAGAACGGCAGCGAGGTGGTGAAGTAGATCAGCGCCAGGCGCCAGTTGGAGATGTCCTCCCGCTGGAACAGAACCATGGCCAGCGCCAGCACCACCAGCAGGCTGTTCGCCGCGCTGAGGCGCGCCAGTTTGAGGAGCAGGTTCGTTTTCCAGCCCGCCACCACGTAGGAAAACACGCCGCCCGCGCCGAGGCCGAACAGGGCGATGGAAATCGCCAGGAACGCAAAATGATAGTAGAAAACGACCGAGAAGATACGCGTGAGCGAGAGTTCCAGGAGCAGCGTCGCCATGGTCGTCAGCGCGACGGCGAGATACAGGTGAGGCCAGTGCAGGGTAGGGGGCTTCAATACACTATGGTAGGACAGCGGCTACACTGTGGTCTATGGTGACCCGGAGACGCTTTCTGGCCACTGCCGCGGCCCCCGCGCTGAAAACCGCGCGCCGCCCCAACGTCGTCATGTTCATGACCGACGATCACGGCGCCTGGGCGCTGGGAGCGTATGGCTGCCCCAGCATTCACACGCCGAACATCGATACGCTCGCCGCCGGCGGCGCACGCTTCACCCGTGCCTTCGCCTGCACCCCGGTATGCTCGCCCAGCCGGCTGTCGTATATTACCGGCCTCATTCCTTCACGCCACGGCGTGCAGGACTGGCTCGTCCCCGAAGACAGTTACGGACCCGCCACACACCGTTTCCTGGACGGGCACGTCACGTATTCCGAAATCCTGGCCCGCAGCGGCTATACCCTCGGCATGTGCGGCAAGTGGCACATGGGCGACGACGAGAAAGCCCAGCGCGGGTTTACCTACTGGCACACCGTGCCGGGTGGCGGCGGGATTTACCGCGACCCCACGTTCGTCACCAACGGCGTGCGCCGCAAACTCCAGGGCTACAAAACCGACCTGGTGGCCGACGGCGCGCTCGAGTTCCTCGACACGGTCAAGGACCGCCGCCCGTTCTACCTGCTGCTCCCGTTTTACGCGCCCCATACCCCTTACAACTATCAGCCCGAGAAGTACCGCGAGCCCTACCGGGACTCCACCTTTCCCTGCTATCCGGATACCCCGATGCATCCGTGGCAGAACTCCGGACTCGCCAAAATGCACGGGCAGCGCGAGAACAAACTGGCGTATTCGGCGCTGATCACCGGCGCGGACGCCAACATCGGCCGCGTGCTGAAACGGCTCGAAGAACTGGGGATGCGCGAGGATACCCTGGTCATCTTCACCGCCGACCAGGGGTGGAACGCAGGCCACCACGGGGTATGGGGCAAGGGCAACGGCACCGTGCCTTTCAATATGCTCGAGGAATCGCTGCGCGTGCCGCTGATCTGGAATTTCCCCGGACGAATCCGCGCGGGGCAGGTGATCGATGCCATGGTGTCCAGCTATGACTATTTCCCCACCATTCTCGATTACCTCGGCGCTCCCGGCCATCGCGAACGGGGCATGCCCGGCCGCAGTTATGCCGGCTTCCTCACCGGAAAGAGGCCACAATGGCGCAACCGGCTGTACTTCGAATACGCTTACGTGCGCGGCGTGCGAACCGAGAACATGAAATATATCCAGCGCACCCGCGAGTGGCCGTCCGAATTGTTCGACCTGGAGAACGACCCGGGCGAAACGCATAACGTGATCGCCGATCCGGCCTACCGCCGCGTGCTGGCCGGCTTCCGCGCGGAGCTTGCCGGATTTTTCCGGCAGGCAGGCGCGCCTCCTATCGAAGACTGGCACTCCACCACGAAGCAGAAACTGCCGGTGTACCGGCGAGCCCGGCCACAGTAGTATCTACTATGAATGTAGTAATAGATGGCGCACACCTCACCATTGATGAGGTGCGGCAGGTAGCCTTGGGGGACGCGGGCGTCGCATTATCCTCCGAAGCATTGGAGCGAATGGCTGCTTCCCGTGCGGTGGTGGAACGCATGGCGGCCGGTAAGGAACCGGTTTACGGCGTCAATACCGGTGTGGGCCGGCTTGCGGACGTGCGCATCGATGCGGCGGACCTGGCGGTTCTGCAGCGCAACATCGTCAGGTCCCATGCGGCGGGCGTGGGACCCCCGCTGGCGTGCGGCGAGGTACGGGCGATGATGCTGATCCGCGCCAACGTGCTCGCTATCGGGCTTTCTGGGATTCGGCCCCTTGTGGCCGAGCAGATCTGCCAGATGTTGAATCGCAACGTGACGCCGGTGGTACCCTCCCAGGGCAGCGTGGGAGCCAGCGGCGACCTGGCTCCCCTCGCGCACATCGCCTTGGTGCTTATCGGCGAGGGTGTGGCCGGATTCCAGGGCGAGACTCTGGCGGGAGCGGAAGCCCTGCGACGCGCCGGGCTGAAACCAATTGAACTCAACGCGAAAGAGGGGATTTCGCTGATCAACGGCACGCAGGCGATGCTCGCGTGCGGCTGCCTGCGCCTGGCTGAGGCCCGCGTGCTGGCGGAAGCCGCCGACGTAGTCTGCGCCATGACCACGGACGCATTGCGCGGCACGCCCCGGGCGTTCGATCCGCGGTTGCACATGGCCCGTCCCCATCCCGGACAACTGGCCAGCGCGGCCCGCCTGCGCGAATTGATGGAGGGAAGCGAGATTCGTGCCTCGCACCTGGGCTGTGGCCGTGTGCAGGATGCCTATTCCCTGCGCTGCGCGCCGCAGGTGCACGGCGCGGTCCGCGAAGCCATCGAGCGTGCGGGACACGTTTTCGAAATCGAGCTGAACTCGGCGACCGACAATCCGCTCGTTCTCGGCGACGAGGTTCTGTCCGGAGGCAACTTTCATGGGGAGCCGGTCGCGCTGCAACTCGACTTTCTGGCCATCGTCTTGACCGTGCTTTCGGCAATTTCCGAGCGTCGCGTCGATCGCCTGGTGAACCCGGCGCTCAACGAAGGGCTGCCCGCGTTCCTTGCTGCGCAGCCCGGTCTGGAATCCGGCCTGATGATGGCGCAGGTGACCGCCGCCGCGCTGGTGGGAGAGAATCGTATCCTGGCGCATCCCGCCACGCCCGGCACCATCACCACCAGTGGCAACAAGGAGGATTTCGTCAGCATGGGGATGGCCGCTGCCGCCAAAATCGAGCGGGTGATCGCCAACACGCGCTACGTTTTGGCCATTGAGGCATTGGCCGCGTGCCGTGGGATTGAATTGTCGCGGCCGCTGCGCACCAGTCCCGTATTGGAGCGCATCCGGGAGCGGGTTCGTTCCGCCGCACCCGAGCGTCCCGCCGATCATGAATTGCGGGGGGACATCGAGTCCGTGGCCAGGCTGATAGCCGACGGCGGGCTTGCCCCGATCGCCGCAGTCTGATCTCAGGCTGCCGCGCTCGTTCAGCCCGTCGTTCATTGCTCAACGCGACGATCGAGTCGCGGGCCGCCAGCCCGTACCCGCCGCTATGGCGGCTATAGTCGCCTACCGCGTCACATACCCCTATCAATGCCGGCTGAAAACCTGTCGGAGAACCTGAAGATTCCCGTTGCCGGTCGGAAACAACCGGCTGGAACCCAGGCGCCGGAACTCCTCACAACGCAGAAGCGCATGTTTCACGTGGAACTTCGCGGTTGATAAAGCACGTGCAGATGATGCGGGTTCCACGTGGAACATTCATGCTAATATTTCCGCTTGGGCAAAATCCTCGCAATTGCCAATCAGAAAGGTGGCGTCGGCAAGACCACCACCGCCGTCAACCTCGCCGCCGCCTTCGCGGCCAACGACCTTCGCGTCCTGGTGATTGACTCCGATCCCCAGGGCAACGCCACGACAGGCCTCGGTGTTGCCAAAGACCCTTCAAAGCCGAGCCTCTACCACGTTCTCCTCGACGGCGCCGATGTTTCCGACGCCATCACCCCGACCGACTTCGACGGCCTTGACCTCGTCCCCGCCGACAAAAACCTCGTTGGTGCCAATCTTGAACTCGTCGATCTGAAACGCCGAGAGTTCCGTCTCCAGGAGCGCGTCGCACCCCTGCGCGATCGCTACGCCTACATTCTGATTGACTGCCCTCCCGCGCTTGACCTCCTCACTCTCAACGCCTTGCTCGCCGCCCATGCCGTCCTGGTTCCCATTCAGTGCGAGTTCTTCGCCCTCGAGGGCATCTCCGAACTCATGGACACGATTGACCGCATCCGCAACTCCTTCGGCCACCCGCTGGACGTTGCGGGCATTCTCCTGACCATGTTCGATGACCGCACCAACCTCACCCGCCAGGTCGCCGCCGACCTCAAGGACTTCTTCAAGGAACAGGTCTTCACCACCGTCATTCCCCGCAGCATTCGCCTCGCCGAAGCCCCCAGCTTCGGAAAACCTATTCTCACGTATGACCCCAGGTCCAGGGGCGCAGAAGCTTACATCCGGCTCGCCAAGGAGATCCTCGATCATGAGCAAACCGCTCGAAAACCCGCGCAAAGCGCTGGGTAAGGGCCTCGGCGCCCTCTTTCCCACCCGCCCTGCTTCTACCCCTGCGCCCGCACCCACGGACGGCCATCATATCGCCCAACTCCCTCTCGAGTTGATTGACCCCAATCCCGTCCAGCCCCGCCGCGTCTTTAACGCCGAGCGCCTCCAGGAGCTCGCCGCCTCCATCGCCGCCAACGGCATCGTCCAGCCCATCGTCGTCCGCCCCGCCGCAGCACGTTACCAGCTCGTTGCCGGCGAACGCCGCCTCCGCGCCGCCAAACTCGCCAATCTCGCAACCGTTCCCGCCCTCGTCCAGGACATCGCCGACGAACGCCTGCTCGAAATCACGCTCATCGAGAACATCCAGCGTGAGGATCTCAACCCCATCGAGACCGCCCTCGCGTTCGCGCGCCTCGCCAATGACCTGCACATGAGCCATGAGGACATCGGCCGCCGCACAGGTAAGGATCGTACTACCATCACCAACTCCCTCCGCCTTCTCACACTTCCGCCCGACCTTCAGCAGTTGGTTTCTGAACGCCGCCTCTCCGCCGGACACGCGCGCTGCCTTCTCAGCCTCCCCACACCAGATCTCCAGCGTGAAGTTGCCGAAAAAGCCGTTACCCAGGGCCTCTCCGTTCGCCAGGTCGAGCGCCTCACCCAGCGCATGGTGGAGACCCGAGAGCCCAAGCACGCCGATGAAGTGCAGCCCGACCCGAACGTCAAGGCCGCTATCCAGGAGATGGAGCGTGCCCTCGGCGCCCGGGTCCGCATTGTCGAAAAAGCCAGACAGCGCGGCCGGGTCGAGATCGATTACCACTCTCAGGACGACCTCGACCGCATCTACTCGGTAATCGTCGGGGATCTCGGGTAATCAGCGCAGGATTTCCAGAATCGCGGCCAATTCACGACGAATTTCCGGCAGCGGATCACCCTCGAACAAGCTTTCCTGCTTCGGCCTCTCGCGCCTCTGCCCCGCCCGGCGCCGCAGCATTTGCCGCGCGCCCTCGATGGTGTACCGCCTGCTGTACAGCAGGTCCTTGATCCGCGCCAGCGTTTCGACGTCCTTCCGCCGGTACAACCTCTGCCCGCTTTCGGACTTCTTCGGCGCCACGGACGGGAACTCCGTCTCCCAGTACCGCAACACGTGTGGCTCTACTCCGAGTAGCTCGCTCACTTCGCCGATGCGGAAGAACAGCTTCTCGGGGATCTGGAGGTTCGTCTCGTCGCTGGCAGCTTCCCCAAACAACACTCGACATCCTACCTCACTCGGTCCGGATTGTCACCACATGTTGGCCTCGCGGTAGCCTCAACATCCTGTCACCGGCGGATTCTACTGCTGCCGGACCCCCGTCCACCTCAACCGCCACAACCTTCCGGCTTACCAGCGCGAATGCCGCCGCGGCTCCCCGGTACGAGATCTCGATCTGCCCCCGGTCCCCATAGCGGGCCACATCCACCTCGCCGTTGAAGTCTTCAATGACGGCACGGTGATCCTCGGGAGCCGCTTCTACAGTGTGCGCACCGGCCGGCACCCAAACATTGTCCCGGCTTCGCAGCGGCCAGGGCCGCCCGTCAACCAGCGCCGGCCCCTGCCACCGAATCCCCACGCCGTATTTCGACTCCACCCCGAATCTCGGACCTACCCGCTCAAATCGAGTGACAACAGCCGCCGCCGATGGCAGCAGATCTATATCGGGTTGCAGCACCGAGTACTCCGAATACAACGCCACCCTGGGAAAGGCATCCGACGCCACGTGAACCAACTGAAACAATTCAACACCGGTCTGCTGCTTGGTCGGATATACGTCCTGGTATCGCTCCGCAATGTTGATGTCAATGGCCAGGCGTTCGCGCCGCGCCGTCAGGCCGTTGTATCGCCGTGCGATTTCCGCATAACGCTGCGGCCCCAAATGCCACACGGTCGCCGGGTCTTCCACCAGGAATGTGAACGGATGCCGCTCCAGCAGCGGCAGCAGCCGCGCCGCATCCGCTCCGATTGCATCCCGCATGCCCGTGTCCAGCCGGTCATCCACGTGCGTCAGGACCACGTCCAACCCCGGCCGCTCCACCTGCAACAGCCATTCCCGCTCGATCCGCGCCGCCAGTTCCGCGCGGAAATCCAAGAACGCCCGCCGCGACTCCGGATCCGTTCGCTTCCGAAACAACTCCATCGGGTCGAACCCTCGCAAGCACCGGAATTCTTCTCGAACGTCGCCGTTCAGCGGTGTGAACCGCGAAGCGTTTCCGATCCCCTCGAGCGATTCGAAATACAGTTCCGCCAGG
>JAMCRM010000089.1 GCA_023380575.1 Acidobacteriota bacterium
CATCGCGCAGGTCGCAGCCCACCTGACTGGCGCCGGGCGAAAGGTGCACCGCTGCTCGGAAAGCGCAGAAGCGCCGTTCCCCTGCAACGCCCTCATCCCCGGGCGCGGCTGCCCGCTCGACCGTCGGACCGTCGACGTAGTCGCCCCAGAACATCGCCCGGCCGCCACCAGGCCGGTAGTCGTGGTGGACGGGCACCTGCCCGACGGTCGTCGGCATCGAGATCCTGAACGGCGGGCTGGCGGGCGCCATTATTCTCTTCCGCCTGTGGGGGCGGCGGGAATCGGCGCGGGAGAAGATCGACGGCGCCAAAGCCAAGACGCCGGTCTTGGGCGAGATCTGGCTGAAATACCAGGTGGCGCAGTTCTCGCGCGTGCTTTCCACGCTGCTGGCGGGCGGCATCCCGCTGGTGCAGGGGCTGGACACGGCTGCGGAGTCGCTGGGCACGCCGCTGCTGCGCAAAGCCCTGGCCAAAGCGGGCAAAATGGTGCGCGAGGGGCAAACCCTTTCCGGTTCGCTGAAGAGCACCGGGATCTTCCCGCCGCTTTCCATCGACATGATGGAGGTAGGGGAGTCCACCGGCGCCCTGCCGGCCATGCTCACCAGCGTGGCGGAGTTCTACGAGGAAGACGTGAATACCCGCATGACGGCTGCGATGTCGCTGATCGAGCCGGCCATCATGATCTTCATGGGTATATTCGTGGCTTGCGTGCTGATCGCACTCTACCTGCCGATATTCAACCTGGCGGAAGCGATTCATTGAGGTCTTATGGCTACTGAGAGAGTCCGCATTCAGGATCCCGCGGCCGAGGTGCAGCAGGCGCAGGCCATGGCCGCGCGCTACCGCTGCGAATACGTGGACCTGCGGGAAGGCTCCTTCGATCACGACTTGTTCCGTTCCATTCCCGTGGACCTGATGTTCCGCTACAACTTCGTGCCCCTGCGGGCGCAGAACGGGTCGCTCGATATCGCGCTGGCGGATCCGCGCAACCTGAACCTCATCGACGAGCTCGGGCTGCTGCTGAACAAAAAGCTGCGCATCAAGGTGGCCACGCTCTCGCAGATCGCGGAGATGCTCAAGAAAACCGAGCAATCCCAGCGGGTGCTCGAAGAGGTTACCGAGGGATTCACCCTCGACGTGGTGGGCGGTGAGGAAGACCAGGACGAGACGCTCTCCATCGACAAGCTCACCGCCGCCGACAGCGATATCGCGCCGGTGATCAAGCTGGTGGACACCACCATCTTCAACGCGCTCGAAAGGCGCGCCAGCGATATCCACATCGAATCGCGCGACCAGGAAGTGGCCATCAAGTATCGCATCGACGGCGTGCTGCACTACGCCATGCCGCCCATTGCCAAAGACTGGCATTCCACCATCATTTCCCGCATCAAGGTGATGAGCGAGCTCGACATCGCCGAGCGCCGCGTGCCGCAGGACGGGCGTTTCCGCGTGCGCTACAAGAGCCGGCTGATCGACTTCCGCGTTTCCATCATGCCCACCATCCACGGCGAAGATGCCGTGCTGCGCGTGCTGGACAAGGAATCCATGAGCGAGAAGTTTTCCAAGCTTTCGCTCGAAGTGGTGGGCTTTTCCGAGACGGACCTGTTGAAGTTCCGGCGCTACATCGCCGAGCCGTACGGCATGGTGCTGGTAACCGGGCCCACCGGCTCCGGCAAGACCACCACGCTCTACGCCGCCCTGAGCGAGATCAAGAACGACGAAGACAAGATCATCACCATCGAGGACCCCGTCGAATACCAGATCAAGGGCATCACCCAGATCCCCGTCAACGAGAAGAAAGGGCTCACCTTCGCGCGCGGGCTGCGCTCCATTTTGCGGCACGACCCCGATAAGATCATGGTGGGGGAAATCCGCGACCAGGAGACCGCGCAGATCGCCATCAACTCCGCCCTTACGGGGCACCTGGTGTTCACCACCGTGCATGCCAACAACGTGCTGGATGTGCTGGGCCGCTTTCTGAATATGGGCGTGGAGCCGTATAACTTCGTTTCGGCGCTGAACTGCATTCTGGCCCAGCGGCTGGTGCGCGTGAACTGCGAGTTCTGCACGCATCCGGTGACGTACCCGGATGCGTTTCTCATCGAATCCGGCATGAACCCGGAGGAGTGGCGGGGCGTGCAGTTCATGGAGGGGGCGGGCTGTTTCGAGTGCGGGGGCACGGGCTACCGCGGGCGGACCGCCATACACGAACTGCTGGACCTTTCCGACCCCATCCGAGAGCTGATTCTGGACAAGCGGCCCACCTCCGAAATCAAGCGCCTGGCGCGCGAGGAGGGCATGACCTTCCTGCGCGAGTCCGCGCTGCTCAAAGCCAGAAAGGGCGTGACCACCCTGAAAGAAATCAACAAAGTCACGTTTATCGAGGGTTAGCCATGCGTTTCGCATCCCTGCTCCGGGAACCGCCGCCCGCGTTGGTTTTTGAGATTTCCGAGGCCGGCATCGCCATGGCGCACTTACGGCCGAGGGGGCCGCTCGGCTTTCAACCCTTCAAGCCGGGGGTGGTTTCGGTTTCGCCCATGCGCGACAACATCCTCAACCCAGACGAATTCGCCGCCGCAGTGCGGGCCGCCGCCGACCCCAACGGAAATCGCAAGCGCCGGGATG
>JAMCRM010000090.1:0-2300 GCA_023380575.1 Acidobacteriota bacterium
CCTTTGCGTCTTTGCGGGAAACCAACTCAACTATAACGCGACTTTACTCCTACGCCGGCAGACCGGTCAAGTGGTTTGCGGCATCCCCTGCCTACTCAACCACCGGACCGGGCGCACCCCTGAACGGTTACTTCGCACTTATCTCAGTTTGGCGCCCATAGTAGGCGAACCCTTGACATGCCACAGGAGAAGCGTATACTAACTTTAGTTAGCAATAAATAGGGGTGCGACTCTCTCCGCCGTTGCCGTTGTGAACAACCTCTTTGCCGGCGCGTCCTCCCATGACCCGCCACCGGCGATCGCAGAGCCGGCTCCGACCTATTCGCCGTGCATTTCCGAAGCGCCATTCCGCGACCATGCCGATCTCCGGCAAGGAGGATTCTGTGATGCGCTCAATCACGTTGATCGTCCTGCTCGTATCGCTCTTCACCGCGACCGGTCTCCTGGCGGCCACCAATACCTGGCAGGGGATAAGCACCTCCTGGGGCACGCCGGGCAACTGGTCTACCGGGGCAGTCCCCACGAATAACGATCACCAGGATATCGTGATCCCCGCCGGGGCGGCGGCCTACCCCGCCCTCACCGCGGACGTCGTGGTGGACGGCTCGGTGACGATTGCCGCCGGGGCCGCCTTGCACCTGAACGGGCATACCCTGTCCCTGGGCAGCTTTCCCGTGAATAACACGAAAGGCGTCTTCAACAGCGGCACCCTTGACGCCGGCGTGGACGGCGCCGTGCTGGTGTTGGGACGCGGCGGTTTTGTGAACAGCGGCGTGGTCACCGGTCTTCCCACGCTCAACTTCAAGAATTACTGCTTCGATGCCCCCATCACCGCCGGCGGCGCGGAGTTCGCCGGCATCCAGCTCGACGGGATGAACGATGCCTACAAGGTCACGCTGACCGACAATACCACCATTCACGGGGATGTCAACATCACCGGCGGGCACCTCAGCATCGGCACCGGTGCCCGCATGATCATCGAAGGGAATCTCCACCTGAACGTCACCGGCGTCTCGGGGGGCATGGGGTTAAGCGGCGACATTCAGCTTTATGGGAACCTCACCGGCAGCGGCAACGCGTCCAGCTCCGGGGGGAGCACGGGATGGGTTACCCTGGTCTCCGCGCAGGATCAGCAGATCAGTGACGCCGGGGCCACCCTCCCGCCCATCCGGGTGGCGAAAGCCGGCGGGAAGGCCGTGGTGAACGGCGATCTGGTCTGCGCCGGCCTGCAGGTAGACGCGGGCAATACCCTCGATCTCACTGCGTGCCGGCTGATCACCTTCACCGGGTCGTATGCCCGCGGACTGCTGAATGCGGGCACGCTGCTCGGCCAGCCGAAGCTCTTCTTCAGTTCCGGATCGTACAATGCGGTGCTGAAATCCGGCGGCGCGACCATCGGCGGGATCGATATCGAAACCGGCAATGTGGCCTACGGGCCGACGCTGCAGGACAATGCGAATATCGTCGGCGACATCACCCTTCGGCGCGGCTATATCAATCTCGGCAACCACACGCTGTCGCTGAACGGCTCGCTATCGATGGCGAAGGTGCCCACGGTGAATACGGATTCCGTGCAATTCCGCATGGGCGCGCAAGGCCTGCTCGCCTTTGTGGGCACCGGCATAGCCACCCTCGATCCGGGCGATACCCAGCGCAGCTACTGGTACGGCACCGCGATCACCAATATGTCTGTGAATAAGCCTGGCGGCAAGCTCGTTATCACCGGCGCGCCGGCAGAAGTGACCGGCTCGTTTGCGCTCACCGCGGGCACCGTCTCGTTCACCGGGGGCGGCGAGCTCTGGCTCTTCACCTACCGCGACCGTAACTACCGGTTGCTGGATATCGGCCTGCGCCTGCTTTCCGACATCACCCCGGAGCAATTTCCGCCCCTCACCTCGCTCATGATCGGTCCGGCGATTCCCGATGAGACGCGGTTGAACAACATCGCGCCCACCGCCGTGCTCTCCAGCCAGCCGTATGTCTCCATGATCGGGCGCGTGGTGGACAACGATCCGGAATACCGCACGGCCATCACCCCGGAGGATGGGCTGCCGGCCAATATCTTCCGCCTCTTCCTGAAGTTCTCCAAGCCGCAGAATATCGCCTCGATCAGTTGGGTGGTGCCGAACGGTCCCTGGGCGCTGCTGGCCGACTGCGACGGCGACGGCACCTGTGAAACGCTGCTGCGCGCCGATCTGAAAGGCGTGTTCAACGTCTCCTCCTGGGCCGACCGGCAGGTGATTACCAATCACTTCTGGCCGCCGGTGCGGGCCTATAAAGTGATGTTCGTCAATCCGAAG
>JAMCRM010000090.1:2310-2702 GCA_023380575.1 Acidobacteriota bacterium
AACAGCGGGATGTCCCTGTTCGATATCAAGGTGCTCTCGTCCACCCGGCAGCCGCCGTATTTCGGAATGCCGATCAAGCTGCCCCCCGTGTTGCCGGAGGCGACCGAAGGCGACCCGATCAGCGTGCCCCTGCCGCCGGTGGGGCAGCAGTTCATGAAAGGCTTCGATATCGAGACCTGGATGTTCGATTATCTCGGCTGGACACGCAAGAATCCCCGGCCGCCGCTCAGCCAGTATCCTGCCTTCCAGCAACTCGTCGCCAGCCTGCACACCTATCACGCCAATTACGTGAACCTGTGGCCGGCGCGCAACGTGGGCGGCCCGTCGCACGGCTCGGGCACCTACGAGAACGACGTCCTCTGGCCCAGCCAGTATGACAAGTATCCCATCCC
>JAMCRM010000091.1 GCA_023380575.1 Acidobacteriota bacterium
CTTGCGCGTTGGTGTAGACCGGGATATCGAAGCCGTGCATCTGCCAGCTGGAGGGCACGGGAATGCTGCGCCAGGAGGTGTCGTCGTAATCGGTGCGGTAGAAATCCAGCGGGCGGTCCGCAGGGCGCAGCGTGCCCTGGAACTTCCACGCGCCGTCAAGGGAGACAAACCACGGCGATTTGGCGGCCTCCCCGCTCCGGGCCAGTTCGGCATTGGGGTACACCATCATGGTGGCGTGGGGGCGCTCGGTGCCAACGTGGACTACGGACGGGTTATCCCATTCCGGGCGCTCGGCGGCGCCCAGCAGGCCGGTCAAAAGGACCGGAAAAACGAGCAATCGCATGTAAGTGATTCCCAGGGTAACTTACTTCGCCGCGGCCTCGATGGCCTCCAGTTCCTTGCCGGCTTCGGCCCAGCGTCCCTGGCCGGCAAACTCGCGGTAGCGCCGCAGGTGGTCGCGGACGGATTGCAGCTTCTGCTCCGCGGCCGGAGGCTGGGTCCCCGGCGCGGGTGGCACCGCGGGCGCCGCCGGCGTGCTGGTGGCCTGCTGGACGAGTTGTTGCGCCCCTGTGGAGAGCTGGGCCAGCGCCTGCTCGTAGGTGTCGGTATAGATCAGGCGATCGCCCACCGCGAGAACGACTTTTTTCAACTGCGGCATGCTCGCTTCGGTAGCCTGTATGTAAATGGGGTCCACATAGAGGAACGTATTGCCGATAGGCAGGACCAGGATCTGGCCCCACAGCACTTGCGAGTGCTGCTGGTTCCACAAGGTCATGTCCTTGGAGATGGTCTGCTCCGAATTGATGCGGGAAGCCACCTGCATGGGGCCGAAGATGAGCTTCTGTTTGGAAAGCTGCAGGACGACGATCTCCCCCAGGTGCTCGCCGTCGCAGCGCGCCAGCATCAGCCCGATCAGGTTGTCCTTGGTGCGGGGCGTGAAGGGCAGCATCAGGAGGAACTCGGGCTTGTCCTGGTCCGGGAGACTGGCTACTACGTAGGTGGGAGTCACCGGCTGCGGTTCGTTGCCCTGCGAAGGGCTGTAACGCGCCGGGTCCCAGAGGTCCTCCTTGTTATAGAAGGCCTGCGGATCCCGCATGTGATAGGTGCGGTAGATTTCGGCCTGTACGCGGAAGAGGGCCTCCGGGTAGCGCGCGTGCGCGCGCAGGTCCGCGGGCATCTCGGATTCGGCATGGAAGAGCCCCGGGAAGAGCCGCTGGTAGGCCTGGATGATGGGGTCCGAGGGCGCGAACACATAGAAGCGCGTCTCGCCGTCATAGGCGTCTATCGTGGCTTTCACGGCGTTGCGGATGTAGTTCACCAATCCCCCGTCGCCCAGGCGCACGGCACGCGAGTAGGGGTGCGCGGCAGAAGTCGTGTAACCATCCACCATCCAGACCAGGCGCCCGTCCTTGGTTACCACCAGGTAGGGATCGCCATCCCACTGGATGAAGCCGGCCAGTTCCTGAATACGATCCTGCACCTTGCGCCGGATCATCATACGGCTCTGCGGGGTCAGGTAATCGGTGAGGAGGATGTTGGCGTCACCCTGACGCACGGCCGCGGCCAGCCGCATGAACAGCGACGAGATCGGGAATCCGCCCTTGCCTTCATAGCGCGAGCGCACGTTATCCGCGCCGGAGGGGTAATTGAATTCTTCCTGGGCGGTGTGGACGAAGACCGGCTCGTGCTCCACTTCGCCGTAGTAGATTTCGGGGCGGGTGAGCTTCAGGCTGGGGGTCTTTACCTCGGGCGGCGCGTTTTCGATCATCAGCACGGGAAGGCCGTCCGGCGTGATGCGGCTGACCTCAGCCATCACCAGGCCGTAGCCATGGGTGTAAATGAAATGGGGATTGATCCAGCCCGAGCGCGCGTCGGGCAGCAGGCGCAAATCCAGTTCGCGCGGGGACACAAGCACCTGGCGCAACTGGCCGCCGATATTGTAGCGATCCACGTCGCTATCCGGGAATACGTAATAGGGGCGCAGTGCCTGGATCTGGCTGATGGTGTCGTGGAAGGCGCGCCAATCCCACAGCCGCACGTTATCGAGCACGGCCTTGTGTTTGGCTACGTCGATGGGGGCGGCAGGCTCGGCGTGGAACTCCACCTCCTGCATGCGGCCCTCCAGTCCGTAGGCGCTGCGCGTAGCCTGGATATGGGTCTGGATGAAAGGCCGTTCGAGGGAGATTTCATTTGGCCGGACGTACAGCGCCGCCATCAGGCCCGGCACCGCGAATTGCAGCGGCAGAGCGAGGGCCATGAACGCGGCCAGCACCCAGCGCCCGAAGGACACCAGCAGCGCGGCAGCCACGCACGCGGCGATGACCAGCCACTGCAGTGGCAGGCCGTAGTGCAGGTCCACGTAGTCGATCCCCACCATGAAGGTGCCGTGCTGGTTATAGACCATCTCGTAGCGGTTGAGAAAGAAGCGCAAGGCCAGCGCCAGGATGAACACCACCGCCGCGCCGCGCAGAAAGCGGGATTCCAGGCCGCCCTCCAGCCGGAACATGGCGGGGTCGAACTCGCTCGCGTCGCGGAATTCCGGAAAACGGTAGCGCAGTTGCCAGACGCGCGCGGCGATCCAGTAGACCAGGATGCACACGATCGAAAGCGCCAGCACGTAGCTTCGCAGCACCGAGTAGAACGGCAGATCGAACAGGTAGAAGGAAAGCGGGAGTGCGAAAACCGGGTCGTGCCACATGCCCGGCGTGGCCGCGATGCCGCGTGAACCGGCGTAGCGCACTACAGTCCAGGCGTCGATGGAAGCGGCGGAAATCAGGTAGGCCAGCGCGAGCAGGCCCAGGGCGGAGAGTTTGGCGTACAGGGGGTGCTCGCCAAGGCCCGTGCCGGCGAACTTCAAGGCGCGCGCATGTGCAAGCCACAGCACGGCGAAGGCGGCCAGCGTGGCAAAAGTCACCGGCGCGATCCCGTACCACAGGAGGCTGAACCAGGTGGCGGTCTGGCCCATCTCCTTCCACCATGCGAAGTCCATGATGTAAGAGGCCACGGTCCTGGCTCCCACCAGCAGAACAAAGAGGACGATCAGAATGCCGGCAAGACCGAAGCGGCGCACGGAAGCCCCTTTTTTGGGCGGTAGACGGTACTGGCTCATGCCCGGAGTGTAACACTCCAGGAGGAGGGGGGATAGCGGCGCGGCCTATGGCTGCCGGGACTTCACGCCGGCCTGCAGACTTTTCCCCCGGTTTTGTGGCACTCTAGATAGCCGGAGGTGTCATGCGGCTGACCAGAAGAACTCTTATTGCGGGAATGGGGGCGGTAGCCGGTCCCTTTGCCGCCCGGGGGCAGGCGCTCGAGGCCACGGTCCATTGCCCGTTGGAGTGGTCCTTTACGAGCGCCAAGCCCTACAGTAACCCGTTCGCCGAGGTCGAACTGGATGTGGTGGTGCGCGACCCTGACGGGGCGGAATGGAAGGTGCCCGCATTCTGGGCCGGCGGCCAGACGTGGCGCGTGCGCTACGCCCCGGCCAAGCCGGGGAAACACACGTGGCACTCGGTTGCGAACGACACGGGTAATTCCGGCCTGCACAACCAGCGCGGCACCCTCACGGCGGTACCCTACGCGGGAGCGCTGCCGCTCTACCGGCACGGTCCGCTACGGGTGGCCAAAGACCGCCGCCACTTCGAACACGCCGACGGCACTCCGTTCTTCTGGCTGGGGGACACCTGGTGGATGGGGCTGGTGAAGCGCATGCGCTGGCCGGACGATTTCCGCATGCTCGCCGCGGACCGCCTCGAGAAAGGGTTCACGGTCGTGCAGATTGTGGCCGGGCTTTACCCGGACATGCCCGAACGCGACCCTCGCGGAGCCAACGAAGCGGGGTATCCCTACGAGCAGGGCTACGAGCGGCTGAATCCCGCATACTTCGACATGGCGGACCTGCGTATCCGCTACCTGGCGGATGCCGGCATCGTGCCTTGCATTGTGGGCTGCTGGGGTTACTACCTTCCGATTTTGGGAATGGAGAAGATGAAGCGCCACTGGCGCAACCTGGTGGCGCGCTGGGGAGCTTATCCGGTGGTATGGTGCCTGGCGGGCGAGGGCAGCATGCCCTATTACCTCTCGAAAACGCGCGAAGCTGATACCAAAGCGCAGTCGGAGGGCTGGACGGAGATGGGCCGCTACGTGCGCTCCATCGACCCGTTCCGGCGCATGATCACGATTCACCCTTCCACCAGCGCGCGCGCCGTGGTGACAGACCCCTCCGTGCTGGATTTCGATATGCTGCAGACCGGCCACGGCGATCGCGATAGCATCCCCAGCACGCTGAAACTCGTCACCACCTCATACGCCACCACGCCGGAGATGCCGGTGATCGACGGCGAGGTCTGTTATGAGGGCATCATGGAAGCCAGCCGGCAGGAGATCCAGCGTTACATGTTCTGGGCATGCATGCTCAATGGCGCCGCCGGCCACACCTACGGCGCCAACGGCATCTGGCAGGTGAACACGCCGGAGCAGCCCTTCGGCGCCTCCCCCCACGGGCGCAGTTGGGGCGACACGCCGTGGCAGACGGCCTACCGGCTGCCGGGCTCCGGGCAGTTGGGCATGGCCAAGAAGCTTCTTTCCAAGTACCAGTGGTGGCGCATGGCGCCGCATCCGGAATGGATTGAGCCGCACGGGTCAACCGAAAATTACTGGCAGCCGTATGGGGCGGGCATCCCGGGCGAATTGCGCGTCTTCTACTTCCCGCGCACGGGAAGCGTCAGGCAAAAAGTGAAAGCGCTGGAGCCGGGATCGCGGTACCGGGCGTATTGGTGGAATCCCGCCAGCGGCAGGGAAACGGAGATCGGAATGGTGGCGGGCGGCCCGGAATGGCAGCCGCCGGCGCCACTGATTTTCCAGGACTACGTGCTGGTGCTGGAAAAGGCCTGAGCGAGTCTACCCGGCGGCGGCTTCCCGCCGGGGTTCGTTCTTCACCGTCTGCGAAGCGAGTTTGGGATCCGGCCGGACAATGTCGATGCTGCCCTTGAAATAGGAGCCGTCATCGATGCTGATTCCGGCCGCTTTGATGTCGCCCACCACGCTGCCCTGGTCCCGGATGGCGATCTTCTCGGTGACTTCCACGTTGCCGCGCACCAATCCGAAGACCACGACTTCCCGGGCCTTGATATTGGCCCGCACCTTGCCGCTGGGCCCGACCGTCAGCACGCTCTGCGACTCGATGGAGCCTTCCACCTCGCCATCCACCACGAGTTCTTCGCGCGTGCGAATTTCGCCCTTGATCTGCATGGATGCGCCTATAGCCGCGCTCTGCTTCGAGGCGGCGGCCGCAGGCCGGGGTGGCGCGGGCGGCGCGGGGGGCCGGATGGCTACCGGCGGGGCGGCATTCCGGCCTGCCTCTGGCTGGGGGTTTGCCGGGGTATGATCGTCACGTTTATTCCACACAGGAACTCTCCTTTATAAAAAGCCCTGTTGTATGCACTCCGACTGCCATTTGTATCTTCAAGCAACCGAGCACTCCGGATCGAGAACCGCGTAACTTTTACGTTACTGCTATCCGAAAATGACGAACACGGCCGACAGGCCGCCCAGCGTCAGGCGCAGGCGCGAGCCTTTGCCGGCGCCCACGGTTTTCACCGCGTTGATGTCGCCGGTGCGGGGGTCGCACAGCACGGCTGGTCCGCGCAAGCGATGGAAGCTCACCTCCGGTTCCACGGTCTCGCGGTTCATGTTCACAAAGAAGTAAATG
>JAMCRM010000092.1 GCA_023380575.1 Acidobacteriota bacterium
ATCCGTTGCTTTCCCGCCGTTTTTTCGTTTCAGTCCTTGGTGCCGCCCCGCTTCCGGCGGCCGAATTCTGGGAAAAGAAGAAGCGCGCGGAGTGGACCGGCAAAGAAATTAAGAAACTGCTTACCAACTCGCCCTGGTGCGGGATGGTGAGCGGGAGTATCAAAATGGACGGTCGCGGAGGTAAGGGACAGGGCGGCGGTACGGGCCAAAGCGGCGGCACGGGTCGAAGCGGCGGACGCGGCGGCATGGCGCAGGGCGGCGGTGTGGCCCAGGGTGGAGCCATGGGCGGCGGCGGACGCCGCGGCGGCGGTGGTGGTGGCGGTATGGGCGGTGGCGGCGGAATGGGAGGAGGCGGTGGGATGTCCGGCGGAGAGCTTCCGGGCACACCCGTGGCTACCGCGCTGGTTCGCTGGGCAAGCGCCTTGCCCGTCAAAGAGGCCACGCTGAAAGTGAAGATGGGGGATGAGATCGAAAGCTCGGCCGAAGCCCGGGAAGCCCTGGGCCGCGAGGAGAAGGATTACACGATTGCATTGCTGGGATTGCCGGCGGCCATGGCCCGCATGGAGCCGAAGCGCATGCTGGCCGGCTTGAAATCCGGGACCACGCTGGCGCGCAAGGGCAAAGCCGCCATCGCGCCGGAGGATGTCAAAGTGTACCGGCAACAGAATAGCGTCAGCGTGGTGTTTTACTTCCCGAGAACGGATCCCATTACGCTGGAAGACAAAGAGGTCGAGTTCGACACCCGTGTTGGTCCGCTGCAGTTTAAGCGGAAGTTCAAGCTGAAGGACATGGTGTACAACGGCAATCTGGCATTGTAACTTCAGACGCAAGGAGATGCCATGAAGCGCGGACTGGCAATTACCGTAGCCGCGGCCGGAGGGCTGGGGCTGTGGGCCGGTGTCCGTTTTCGTGGATGGCGCCGGCGCGAGGACCTGCGTCTCCGTGGCGGTGCGCTCCAGGCGACGGCTTGCGGGCCAATTGAATACGCAAGTCGGGGCGACGGGCCGGTGGTGCTGGTTTCGCATGGCGCACTGGGCGGCTGGGACCAGGGTCTAGCCATCGCCCGCCTCATCGGCATTCCGGAAATCCGCTTTCTTCCTATCTCGCGGCCCGGGTATCTGGGGACGCCGCTGCATTCCGGCCGCACGTTTCAGGAACAGGGGCATGCGCTGGCCGCGTTTCTGGATTCCATGGGAGTTCCCAACGCCGTGGTGCTGGGTATTTCGGCCGGCGGTCCGGCAGCGCTGGAATTCGCCCGCGAATATCCCGGCAAATGCGCGGGCCTGATCCTGCTGTCCGCTGTTACCCGGCGTTTGCGGCGGCGGGACGGGAACGTTCCGGCTGCGATGCTTCTGGCTACGTCTCCGTTTCTGGACTTCGGCGGCTGGCTCCTCCAGGGCCTGATGCACCGCAACCCTCGCGCGGCGGCGCGCCAGATGCTGCGGCCTTGCGAATTGCAGCTGTTGCGGGCGCCCGGCAAACGCGCGGCATTCCTCAGCCTGGCCGATACCTTCGTGCCCTTCTCGCCCCGCCGCGTGGGACTGCTTAACGATGGCGTGCAGATCGACGCCTATCCCGATGCTCCACCGCGGGACATTCGCTGTCCCACGCTCATCCTCCACGGCACCGCGGACGATATTGTGCCGTATGAGCACGCCACCTCGGCGGCGGCCGCTATTTCCGGCGCGGAACTGGTTCCCCTTCCCGAAGGCGGTCACATGGCAGGCGTTTTCCAGACCGGCGAAGTCCACTCGCGGATCGGAAGGTTTCTTTCGCACGCTCACCGGAGTGTTCGATGAACATGGCAAGAGCGTTTGCCGCATTGGCCCTGGTTGCCGCCTTCCCGGTTCATGCATTCGGGCAGGCGCCTGCGAAGAGCGATCTGGCGGCTTACCAGGCCAAACTTTTGGCCTCGGCCTCAAAACACCTGGATCTGTTGTTGGACGCAAATGGCGGCAAGGTGCCCGCTCTGCGCACGAAAGCGGCCGATAGTATGACGGCGTTCGCATACTATCTCGCTTACGAGATGACGGGTAATCAAAGGTACAGGGTCGCGGCGAAGGATCTGGCGGACCGAATCGTGACGCGGATGAAGGCCACCAAATTCGGCGTTCTCTACATCAAGGACAAGGAAAAGGCCAGCGGAGAGAAGGTTTCCGGCGGCGGCCCTCCTTCGTTTGCCTGGTATATTGCATCGGCCGGATATATATATCACAAAGAGGGCGGACACGACGCGGATCTTAAATACATCGCCACGGTTCTGGACTGGTTCCCGTGGAATGAAGAGGGCTGGTGGTCGGCGGATATCGACGTGAACACCGGAATATCCAAAGAGCCGCTCACCCACCCTTCGCCAATTAACAAGAACGCCGCAATGGCCATGGCCTCGGCGATGCTGAGCGAGTATGTCCGGAATCTCGACGCCCCGATGTCGGTCCGGCTGAAGCACAAAGCGGATCGGTGCATCTATAACCAGATTATTCCCGCCCAGCTACCGGATGGTTACTGGCATTACGGGCTGACTGGCCGCGATCCCGGTAATAAAGAGATCCTTGGTTATTTCATGATCACGGCGGACTCTCTTCTTCAATTACAGCATTTCACCGCTTCGTACAAGGATGAGGTCTTTCAGCGGACGCTGGATAAGGCTTCCCATTTCGCGCTGGATTGCATAGCTCCCATGACGGATCCAAACCGGGGGCCTGCCTGCCGTTACAGCACTCCCAGCACACCGGAGCATATTGTACTCGCGGACGATGCACGCCGGGGATTTCAACTCGGGTTTCTCCTGATATCGACGGGGGCTTACGAAGAGGGGATGAAAAT
>JAMCRM010000093.1 GCA_023380575.1 Acidobacteriota bacterium
GCGGGAACGGCTACTGGACGGGCCTGCGTCGGCGGACGTTGGGGGACATTTTGTTGGATCAGCATGCTCTGGTGGTGTGGCCGATGTGCGCTGCATGCCGCTACGGCGTAGACCCCAAGCGTGTCGTGGTGACGGGCGAATCGGCGGGCGCGCACCTGGTGCCGATGGGCTGGTATGCCCCCGCCATCCGCATGCTTCGGCCGTGCCTTCCGCTTGCGCTCGGCGGCCACGCCGCCGACGGCGGCGATACCCACCACGACGATCCCCAGAAGAGTCCGAGTGCCGGTCAGAACCCGAAGCCGCGCGGGTTGCGCCCGATGATCACGGCCGCCACCACTCTGGGCACGTACTCACGCGTTTCGGGCGGGAGCGCCTTGACCCGGTACAGGTACCAGAAGTTGCGCTGCTTGATAGGGTCCCGGACCGTTCTTACTACGGCTTGCTTGACTTTCGAGGGGCCCAGATTATATGCGGCGAGGGCCAGCATGACGGAGCTGCCGGCGCCGAAATCCAGGATGAGATCGCGGAGATAGCGGCAGCCGGCTCGCGTGGATTTTCTCAGATCCATGCGCTCATCCACCTCCTTGTCGACGCGCAAACCGTACGCCCTGGCCGTCGCGGGTGTGAGCTGCCATGCGCCCGCCGCCCCCACCGGGCTGGATTGATCGCGAGCCATGGCGCTCTCAACCAGCGCGATGTACGCGAGGTCGGGCGGTAGCTGCTCCGCTTCGAGCAGTCGGCGCATGGTCTGGATTTGGGGAGCGGCCCGGCCGAGTGCGCGCGCGATCAGGGGGCGGTCCGCTCCTTGATATTGCTCGATATAGTGGGTCACGCGCTCGGCGAATTCGGGAGGAATACTATAAACCTCCGCGCCGAACTCGGCCATCAGTGATCGGATTTCATGCGCCAGTAAATCTTGGTTTCCGCGCCCGCCGATGCGGAAGAGCGGATTGCGCTCAAGTTGCGCGAGCTGGCCCTCGTACCGGTCCAACTCCGTGGCCAGGCGGTCGGCTTCGGGGTAGCTCTCCGTGGTCCTCTGCAATTGACTTTCGATCTGCGCGATGCGGCGGTCGAGCGCCCGCCTGTCATGGTTCATCACCGCGATTTTCCACGCCGCGAAACCGAACACCACGAGGAGTCCGGCGGCGAGCGCGGCGATGATCACCCGCAAACGCCTGCCGGCGTGTCGCATGGCCCGGCTGAGCGTATCCCGCATGATGGACAGGGTCTCGTCGCCCAGACCGTGCTTCCGGGCGTGGCGGGCCCGCGCCACAGCCTCCGATAGCAGCCCCTCATACGCCGCCGAAGCCGGCGCAGCCGCGGCGGGAGCACTCACGTGAGCGGAATCCGCCGGAATCTCCAGGGTCTTGTCCAGCGGCGCGACAGGCGGCGCGACAGAAGGCGCTTCCAGGACGAACGCAAGTTCCGGACCCTGCGTTCCAAGCCGGATGGTTGCGGGCGCCACCAGCTCGGCTTCGGCAATTGGCTCACCGTTCAGGTACGTTCCGTTGGTGCTGCCCAGATCGTGGATGCCAAAGCCGGTGGCGGTGCGGTATATTTCCAGATGCTGTAGAGAGACGGAGGCCGCGTCCGCTCCCTGGATAGCGATATCGTTGTCCGGAGCCCGCCCGACGCGCGTGATGCCCTCCCCGATACGGTAGCGGGTGCCTGCCCGCGCGCCGGATTGCGATACAAGCCACGCCTGCGCCTTTTCCGCGGATTCGTTCGTCATGCCACGCGGCTTCCCTATGTCATTTTAATGCTTGAATCGCAACAACCGCCTTCATGTTTGTGCCCCTTGCTCTATCAAAACCCATTCAAGTCACACTTGGATTTTCTTATCTATCACGATTCCGAGCGCATCCGTGACCGTCAATCCGCCAAACCAGTTCCAGCCCATGCCTTTGGCCCCCCGTGGCGGTGCCGTTCGATCACCCCGACTGGGTCTTCGAGCTGAAGTACGACGCCTTACGCGCGCTGGCCCACATCGGTGACGGCGGTTGCCGGCTGGTGTCGCGCAAGGGCGAACGCCTACAAGTCCTTCGGCCAGTTCCGCGCGCGGTCGCCGTCGCGGTACCCCACCAGGCAGTCCTCGACGGCGAGACCGTCCATCTGGACGGCTCCGGGCGGCCGGCAGTTCTACAACGTCCTCCGCCGGCGGGCACCCCAGCAGTTTGTAGCTTTCGACATCCTCTGGTTGGAGGGCTCGTTCCCATTCCTGCGCCGCGCCGACGCTCCTGCGCGCGCAAGCACCGCCGCTGCGGTCGCCTACGTGGGCAGGAACGGGCTCCCGAGCGAACCTGCGTCGGCGGACGTTGGGAACCCTGTCGTGGTGCCATCTGGCCCATGGCGGCACCAGTAAACCAGATGGACGTCCCGAATGGCCGCAGCGCACTTCCCGATATGTGGCGTTTCTTGAGATTGATTCCGTCGAGATTTTCGACAGTTGGCAAAAGGCAAGAAAGGCGGTTTTCTTGCCCCGATCCGGTGAAGAGAGCGGAAATGGTACCATCAATTTCGTATGGAGTTGGCGCTTCGGATCCAGGTCGAGGAGTTGCCCGAGGGAGTATATCTAGCAACGTCGGACGAACTCCCTGGTCTCGTTGCCCAGGGCCGGACGGTCGCGGAGGCACTCGACATTGCACGCGAAGTCGCCCGGAAAATTGTTGAGGCACGGCGCGAACGGGAGGGCGTCCCTGATCTTCCCACTACGAACGAGCGCCGGGACTACACGATTGTGATCGCTGCGTGAAATGGGCCGTCTCTCAGGTTTCCGCTACCGGGCAGCTACGAATCGCTACACAACCGTTCCAAACCATCCGGGGGAAATGCCGGAAGGCACACTCCGGGCGATTTTGAAGCAGGCTGGAATTGACCCGGAACATTTCCTTCGGGCATGAAGTACCGCAAGGCCGCTCTCTTGCCGCGATCCCTTTTCCCAGCGATCACACCTGATTTTATGGCGCCCCGCTTGAGCAAATCCGGTAGGGGATGGTGATGCGAACGAAAGACCAGTAAGTTGCAGATTCTAGGCCGGTTTTTGTAGACTACGGTGTAATGATCGCTCTGCTGCGCGGGACATTGCTCGAAAAGCACCCCAACCAGGCCATCGTGGACGTGGGCGGCGTCGGCTACGATGTCACCATTCCGGTTTCCACGTTTTCAAAACTGCCCGACTCCGGAACCGAAGTGCGGCTGCGCATCCACACGCACGTGCGGGAGGACGCCCTGGCGCTCTACGGCTTCCTCTCGGCGGACGAGAAGATGCTCTTCGAAAAGCTCATCGGCGTGAGCGGAATCGGTCCCAAGCTGGCCGTTACGGTGCTCTCCGGGATGCTCGCGGCGGACCTGCTGGGGGCCATCCGCCGGGGCGAGACGGAGCGGCTCGTACGCATTCCCGGGGTGGGCAAGAAAACCGCGGAAAGGATGATTCTCGAACTGCGCGACAAGCTGCCGACCGCGGCCGCGGGAGAGCAAGCCGCCCCGGCGGCGGCCCTCTCGGCGGTGGACCAGGACGTGCTTTCCGCCCTGCTCAACCTGGGCTGCGCGCGCCCCGCCGCGGAAGCCGCCGTGAGGAAGGCCAAGGCCGCCGCAACGGGCACCGGCCTGGATTTCGAACCGCTCTTCCGCAGCGCCCTGGAACTGGTGAGATAGCATGCCCGACGGCCGGCTCGTTTCAGGACTTCCGCAGGAAGACGAAGCGCAGTTCGAGGCCGGTCTGCGCCCCCGCCGCCTGGCCGATTTCACGGGCCAGCCCAAGCTCAAGGAAAACCTGGCCATCGCCATCGAGGCCGCGCGGCTCCGCGGCGAGGCCATGGACCACGTGCTGCTGTACGGCCCCCCGGGCCTGGGAAAGACCACGCTTGCCTCCATCATCGCGGAGGAACTGGGGGTCACCTTTACCCCCACTTCAGGTCCGGTCATGGTAAAGAAGCTGGATTTGAGCGGCGTGCTTTCCAACATCCAGGCCAAGCAGGTCTTTTTCATCGACGAGATTCACCGGCTGATGCCGGATATCGAAGAGATGCTCTACTCGGCACTGGAAGACTTCCGCATGGACCTGCTGGTGGGAACGGGCCCGGGCGCCCGCACGGTGTCGCTGCCCCTGCCGCGTTTCACGGCCATCGGCGCCACCACGCGCCAGGGCCTGGTGAGCGCGCCCCTGCGCGGCCGTTTTGGGCTGGTGCTGCGGCTGGACCCCTACCGGGTGGAGGAGTTAGAGCAGATTGTGAGGCGCTCCGCGCGCATTCTGGACGTTCCCATCCATCAGGACGCGGCCGAAGAGATTGCGCGGCGCTGCCGCGGCACCCCGCGCATCGCCAACCGCCTTCTGCGGCGCGTGCGCGACTACGCACAGGTGCGCGCCGACGGGCACATCACCCGCACGGTCGCCCAGACCGCCCTCAACCTGCTGGAAGTGGACCGCTACGGCCTGGACGAGATCGACCAGAAGATCATGCTGACCGTGCTCGAGAAGTATCGCGGCGGGCCGGTGGGCCTCAACACTATTGCGGCTTCCATCGCGGAGGAGGCCGATACCATCGAGGAAGTCTACGAACCCTACCTGATCCAGTTGGGTTTCTTGAACCGGACTCCGCGCGGGCGCGTGGCCACCGAACTGGCGTTCGACTACTTCCACATCGAGCGGCGCCGCGATTCGCCGCAGCCCGGACTGTGGTGAGCAGCCCGCGTGTAAGCGCATCGGGGTGCCGTTGCGCTAAACTGGCACTCCTGACATGAAACGCCTGGGATTTGCTCTGATCCTGCTCTGCTCAGCGCTGTTTGCAGCGACTTACACCAATCCCATCGGTGATCCGCCCATTCGTATCGGGGACCCCTTCGTGCTCCAGGCCGAAGGAGCATACTACCTGTTCGGCACCACTGCGCGCGACGGCTTTCTGGTGCAGAAGTCCACTGATCTCGTCCACTGGCAGCCGTTGGGCTACGCTTGGAAAATGACCTCGGAGCCGTGGGCCGATGGCGTCTTCTGGGCTCCCGAGGTGAAGTTCTATCGGGGCAAGTACTACATGACGTACAGCGGCAGGATGCGTGGCGCCACGCCCGCGCGCCTGCTGACGGCCATCGCCGTGAGCGATAAACCCGAAGGGCCGTACAAGGACTTGCACGCGCCGTGGTTCGACGCCGGCTACTCCGCCATCGACAGCGATCTTTTCGTGGATTCCGACGGCACGCCCTACCTCTACTTCAGCCGCAATGGCGCGCGGGACGGCTATGCTTACGGCATCGTGTACGGCGTTGAAGTGGCGCGCGACCTGTCGAAAATCATCGGGGAGCCCGTGAAGCTGCTGGAGGCCGATCAACCCTGGGAGAAGATCAACTGGGCGCACAACCGCTGCAACGAAGGTCCCACGGTGCTGAAGCACAAAGGGCGGTATTACATGACCTATTCGGCCAACAATACGGGCGCGCCTGGATATGGTGTGGGAGTGGCCACGGCATCCAAGCCGCTTGGCCCGTGGGTAAAGTACACTGACAACCCGATTCTGGCGAGCAAACTCGATATCGGGGTCTCCTCGCCGGGCCATAACTCGATCACGTTTTCGCCGGACAAAAAAGAAATGTTCATCGTGTACCACACGCACGCCGACCCGGGCAAACCCGCCGGGGCGCGCGTGCTGAATATCGACCGGCTGGTGTTCGATAAGGCGGACCGGCTGAAGGTAGTGGGACCCACGCGTTCGCCGCAGCCCATGCCTTCCGGGGCCAGGTAGGCCGGAAGCGGACAACACCGCCCGCCCGCGGGTACAATATAATTGCGCTGGACGGGCCCTTAGCTCAGCGGTTAGAGCAGCGGACTCATAATC
>JAMCRM010000094.1:0-2700 GCA_023380575.1 Acidobacteriota bacterium
CGCGGCGGGTGGCCTCGGAGACGGCGATGACGCGGTCCGCCCGCACCAGCCCGCGGCGGAAGCGGAAGCGCCGCAGCTTCATGCGCGTGCCGCTGGTGTGGTCGAACAGCAGGCTGGCCATGTCGTGGATGGTGACCACATAGGGCTTGGTCATCAGCAGGGGAACGCGATTGAGCGGGATGTGCACCAAATCCGGCTGAAAGCGCCGGAGGTAGTACGGAAACAGGACGTGTTCGAGAACGCCTTTATCGGGGCGGTGGTAAACAGCGGTTTCAAAGTTGGCGGGAAGACCGGAAAGCGTGCGGGCGTCCTCGGGCATGGAAATCAGGGTGTAATGATTTTCCGCGTCGATGTTGCCCAGGGCGTGTACCAGGCTTCGGATATACGTGCCGATGCCGAAGTCGCGAATGCGGCGGACATCGATAACGATACGAAGCGGCATAGAAAAAATAGTCAGGAACCGAATCCAGTCGCCGGAAACAGTTGGTTTTCGGCCACCGGATCCGGTTCCTGACTTCCTAGGCTTTCACGGTTTCGAGTTTCCAATTGTATAGCGGGAACCGTTCGGTCAGGGAGCCCACTTTACGGCGCACGCCGGCGATGGCCTCCTCGGAGGCAATGTTGTTGAGCACCTCGGCGATGAGGCCGGCCACCTCCCGCATTTCGGGCTCCCGGAACCCGCGGGTGGTGACCGCGGGCGAGCCCAGCCGGATGCCGCTGGGGTTCAGCGGTGGATTGGTATCGAATGGAATGGCGTTCTTGTTCACGGTGATGCGGGCGCGGTCCAGCGCCGCCTCGGCCTCCTTGCCGCGGAGTCCTTTGGAGAAGACATCCAGGAGCAGCAAGTGCGTGTCGGTGCCCCCCGAGACCACGCGGAAGCCGGCCTCCATGAGTCCTTCGGCCAGCGTGCGGGCGTTGGCGACCACCTGCTTCTGGTAGATGGCGAATTCGGGCTGCATGGCTTCCTGGAAGCACACCGCCTTGGCCGCCACTACGTGCACCAGCGGCCCGCCCTGAATGCCGGGAAAGACCGTCTTGTCGATGGCCTGCGCGAACTGCGCGCGCGAAAGGATGATGCCGGAACGGGGCCCGCGCAGGGTCTTGTGCGTGGTGGAGGTGACGATGTCGGCGAACTGGCACGGATTGGGATGCAGGCCGGCGGCCACCAGCCCGGCAATGTGGGCCATGTCCACCATGAAGAGCGCGCCCACTTCGTCGGCAATCTGCCGGAAGCGCGGGAAATCGAGGGTGCGCGGGTAAGCGCTGGCGCCCGCCACAATCAGCTTGGGCCGGTGCTCCCTGGCAAGGCGCTCGACTTCGTCATAGTCGATGCGCTCGTCTTCCTTGCGCACGCCGTAGGGAACGATCTTGTACGTTTTGCCGGAAAAGTTGAGATGGTGCCCGTGGGTAAGATGCCCGCCGTGGGCCAGGTTAAGCCCCAGAATGGTGTCGCCAGGTTGGAGCACGGCCGCATAAGCGGCCTGGTTGGCCTGGGAACCGGAGTGCGGTTGCACGTTGGCGTGCTCGGCGCCGAACAGTCTTTTGGCGCGCTCGCGAGCCAGGTTCTCCACAACGTCGGTAAACTCGCACCCGCCGTAATACCGCCTGCCGGGATACCCTTCGGCATACTTGTTAGTGAACACGCTGGCGGTGGCTTCGAGCACCGCGTCGGAGACGAAGTTCTCACTGGCGATCAGTTCGAGCTGGCTGTTCTGGCGTTCCACCTCGCGCTGGATGGCCGCGAAAACCTCGGGATCCACGGCGGCCAGGCTCCGCTGCATTCTTTCGGCTTCGGTCATGACTTACGCGCTCCTTTCACTCATTGGCTGCTCCAGCTTCCCGATTTTGGCTACGCGCCGCGCGTGGCGGCCGCCGTCGAACTCCGTGGCCAGGAAGAGATCCACCATCATAGCGGCCTGCTGGTCCGTGAGGTAGCGGGAACCGAGCGTGAGCACGTTGGCGTCGTTGTGCCGGCGGGTGAGACGGACTTCGTCTTCCGACATGGCGGGCGCCGCGCGCACACCCGCGACTTTGTTGGCCGCCATGGCCATGCCGATGCCGGTGGAACAGACCAGAATACCCCGCTCGGCCCTGCCGCCGGCGACTTCGCGCGCCACCGCCCCGGCGAATTCGGGGTAATCGCAGGACTCCTCCGAATGTGTACCGAAATCGGCCACCTGGTGGCCGTCCCGCGCCAGCTTGTGCCGCAGGCTCTCTTTCAACGCAAAGCCGGCGTGATCCGCGGCAATGGCAATTTTCATAGGGAAAACGCTATTTTAGCATGGCCGTACTTCGCTTCAGGCGGGGCCGGGCGAGTGCGGTGCTACAATTTAAACTACCGCATAACAGATACATATGCTCTGGTCCAAGCTATTTATCCCCACCCTGCGGGAAAACCCCGCGGAGGCTGAAGTCGCGAGCCACCAGCTCTTACTGAGGGCCGGGTATATCCGCCAGTTGTCGGCGGGCATTTACAGCTACCTGTTCCTGGCGCAGCGCTCGCTGCTCAAGATCCAGGAGATCGTGCGCCAGGAGATGAATAACATCGGCGCGCAGGAGATCCATCTGCCGGCACTGCACCCGGCCGAAATCTGGCAGGAATCCGGACGCTGGGACGTGATGGGCGACAACATGTTCCGGCTTAAGGACCGCTTCCAGCGCGACCTGTGCCTGGGCATGACGCACGAGGAAGTGATGACC
>JAMCRM010000094.1:2710-5665 GCA_023380575.1 Acidobacteriota bacterium
GTGCTGGCCCGCGGCGAGCTGCGCAGCTACAAGCAACTGCCGCAGATCTGGTACCAGATCCAGACCAAGTTCCGCGACGAGGCGCGGCCCAAAAGCGGGCTGCTGCGCGTGCGCCAGTTCCTCATGAAGGACTCCTACTCCTTCGACATGGACCTAGCCGGGCTGGATGCGGCTTACGACAAGCATTACCGCGCTTACTGCCGCATCTTCGACCGCTGCGGGCTCCAGTACATGCCGGTGGAGGCGCACTCCGGGGCCATGGGCGGGAGCCAGTCGCACGAATTCATGGTGGCCTCCGAGGCGGGCGAAGACTACGTGGTGAAGTGTCCCCGTTGCGGCTACTCGGCGAACATGGAGAAGGCCGTGGCCAAGCCCGCCGGCGTTCCGGCGGCAGACCCGGACGGCGATCTCCGGCCGGAAGCGTTTCATACGCCCGGCCGCAAGACCATCGCGGAGGTGGCGGAGTTCACCGGCCTGCCCCAGACCTCGCAGATCAAGAGCTTGGTGCTGGTGGCGGACGGCCGGCCCGTGCTCGTGCTGTTGCGCGGCGATCATCAACTGAGCGAGACCAAGTTCGGGACCGCCGCCGGCGACCCGGGTTTCCGGCCCGCGCATGCCGAGGAGATCCGGCAATGGTTCGGCGCCGAAGCGGGCTCACTGGGGCCGGTAGGCGTGAACAATATGCCGGTGATGGCCGATTTGGCGCTCCAAGGCCGCCGCAACATGATTGCCGGCGCCAACAAAGATGACTATCACCTGCGCAACGTGACTCCCGGCGAGGATTTCCAGCCGGAGTTCCGCGACCTACGGCAGGTAGCCGCGGGCGACCGCTGCCTCACCTGCGGGCAGCCCCTGGAGATCGTCAAGACGGTCGAAGTAGGCCACATCTTCAAGCTGGGCTACCGCTATTCGGAGAGGATGGGCTTGCGCGTCCTGAACGCCGGGGGCGACGAAGTCACCCCCATTATGGGCTCCTACGGAATCGGCATCGAGCGCATCCTGAGCGCGGCCGTGGAACTCTATCACGACAAGGACGGCATGATTCTGCCGCCGGCTATCGCGCCGTTCGGAGTGGTGATCACTCCCGTCAACATGGGGGACGCCGCCCAGAAGGAAGCCGCGGAACAGATCTACCGGGAGTGCCTTCAGCTTGGCCTGGACGCCCTCATGGACGACCGCGACGAGCGGCCTGGCGTGCAATTCAAAGACGCCGACCTGATAGGCATCCCCTAACGCGTCACGGTAGGGAAAAAATTGGCCGGAGGCCTAGTGGAACTGGTGGAGCGCGCCGGCAAGAGAGCCAGCGACGTGCCCGTAGCCGAGGCGGCCAAGGCCATCGCCGCACGTATTTCCTGAGATCTTCCGCCCTCCGGACGCACTTTATGTAAATGCGCCGGAAGCGTGGATCAGAGGTCGTGTCTCCGCTCGAACTCCGCCAGGGTTATCTCACCCCGCCGGATAGCCTCCACGCTTTCGCGGACGGAATCGATTTCATCGGCGGACACCTCGTCTTCCGAAGACAGCAAGGAATCGAGGTAGTTCTCCGCGGCGCGAATGTCGTTGTCCGAACCCACGCCGGATTTCCTATGTTGCGGTTTGGGGGCGGCCATCGTTCGACCTCCTGGCCTCATTCTAGCTCCGGCCCCGTCTCTGCAAGCGGGGTACAAAGGAATTTCGCATGTTTCCACGAATCGCGCTGCTTCTTTTGGTGGCTTTCGGAACGTCCGCGCGGGCCCAGGCGCCCGTTTATTCGGCGGAATCCATTGCCAACTGGGCAACCAACCGCCCGGGTCCGTACGCTCCCAATTCCATTGTCAGCCTTTACGGCAAGAACCTTTCCTACCGCGAACAGTCTGCAGCAATTACGGATAACCGGCTCCCCAATACCCTGGCCGGGGTGCGGGTGCTGTGGGGCCTCCAACCGGTGCCCCTCTATTACGTGGGTCCCACACAGATCAACTTCATCCTGCCCGCCTCCATGGACCCGGGGGAGGCGGAACTGCGCGTGGTGCGGGAGGGCACGGCCGGTCCGGTGGTCAAAATCGTCGTGGACGAGACCGCGCCGGCCCTGTTGCAGGATGGCGAAATCACGCGGGCCATGCACGCCGATTGGAGCCCTATCACGGCGGACCACCCGGCCGGCCCCGGCGAGATCGTGGTGCTCTTCGCCACGGGCCTCGGGCCGGCCACTCTGCGCTTGGAGGACGGGGAGGTGCCACCCGTCCAATACTATGATCTGGCTACCCTCGTCTTGAAAAAAATAATGGATTTTCGGGTAATGCTGGCGGGCGTGGCGCTCCCCCCGGAGCGCATCCTGTATGCCGGTATGGTGCCGGGCACCGCGGGGCTTTACCAGGTCAACGTGCAACTGCCGGACCCTCTGCCCGGGCCGGACCCGGACATACAGGTGGCCATGGGGGAGCGCTCCAGCCCGGTCCTGAAATTGCCCGCCCGTCCGGCCGAAGATTGACCGGTGCGCCCTCTGTCAAAAAACCCCGAGAGCATCTTCCACCTCCAGCCACTATCTGCTTTAAGCGCGATCCGGCATGATCGGTCATGAGTGCGTTCGCACCTGTTTGCTGGCCCTGGCGCTTTGGGTGGTGCTGAGCGGGTTGGACGACCTGTTTCTGCAACTGGTCTTCTGCCGCCTCCGGTTCGGAAGGGCCGGCAGGTTCCGCTGGCCAAATCCGGCCGAACTGGAAAGCGCGCGCCCCAAGCGCATCGCCATATTTGTGCCCCTCTGGCACGAGCACGGCGTCATCGAGAAGATGCTGGAGCACAACCTGGCGGCCAACCGCTACAAGCTGCGCCATCTCGCCAGCCAGGGACATCGGGGTGCCCGGCTGGCCCGGTCCACTCCTGTTGGTCTTGGGGAGCCTGGGTCTGTCGGTGGCCTCGGTCATCGTCACCCGACGCCAGCCCGCTCTGTTCACTTCCGTCATGTGGTTGGGGGCT
>JAMCRM010000095.1 GCA_023380575.1 Acidobacteriota bacterium
AGTTGGGCGAGTTCTCGCCCACCCGCATCTTCAGAGGGCACGCGGCAAAGGCGGCCACCGAGAAGACGGCCAAGCCGGCATAGCCAGGGAGCCAAGCAAATGGAAGTGAAAGCTGAAGCGCGATACATTCGAGTTTCCCCGCAGAAGGCGCGGCTGGTTGTGGACCTGATCCGCGGCATGGCTGCCGGCCAGGCCATCACCACTCTGCGGACCACCAACAAGCGGATTGCGCCGGCCGTGGAAAAGGTGCTGCATTCGGCCATTGCCAACGCGCAGAACCGGATGGAGAACGTGGATGTGGACCAGTTGGTGGTGTCCGAGGCGTATGTCAACGAAGGGCCGCGCATGAAGCGTATTCGTCCCGCCCCGATGGGCCGGGCCTACCGGTATCAGCGGCGCATGGCCCATATCGTCATCAAGGTGGCGGAGAAAGAGTAAGGCATGGGACAGAAAGTACATCCGTACGGTTTCCGGCTGGGCTTCAGCAAGCCGTGGCGCTCCCGGTGGTTCGCCAAACAGGGCTACCCCAAGCTTCTCCAGGAAGACCTGGAACTGAAAGAGGCCCTGCGCAGCAGGCTGAAAGCCGCCGGCGTCAGCTCCATCGAAGTGGACCGCCCCGGCAACAAGCTGCGCATCACCATCCGCACTTCCCGGCCCGGAATCATCATCGGCCGCAAGGGCGCCGAAATCGAAAAGCTCAAGCAGGACCTGGCCAAGCGCACCAAGCGCGACGTCTATATCGACATCCAGGAAGTCCACAAGCCCGAACTGGACGCGCAACTGGTGGCCGAATCCATCGCCCTGCAACTGGAAAAGCGCGTGGCCTTCCGCCGCGCCATGCGCAAGGCCGTGGACTCGGCGCAGCGCTTCGGCTGCAAGGGCATCAAGGTGCGCGTTTCCGGGCGCCTCAACGGGGCGGAAATCGCCCGCAGCGAATGGTACCTGAACGGCCAGTTGCCGTTGCACACGCTGCGCGCCGATATCGATTACGGCTTTGCCGAGGCCGCCACCACCTATGGCGTGATCGGCGTCAAGGCGTGGCTGTACAAGGGCGAGATTCTGGACATCAACAAGCGGCGCGCGGGATTTTCGAGCGAGCCCGAACCGCGCCCGCGCGAGCGGCGTGAACGGCGCGACCGCGGCGAGCGTGGCGAGCGCGGGGAGCGCGGCGAGCGTCATCCGCAGCCGCCGCCGGTGCCGGCCGAAGCCACCGGCCCAGCCATCCAGACCCCGCCGCCGGCGGAAATGCCTCGTCCCGCGGCGCGGCCCACGGCTCCTATCCTGCCGCCGGTGAGTTCCCCGCAACCTTCCTGGAAGCAGGAAGTGCGGCAGGAAAAGCCAGAATCGGAAGGAGAGAAGTCAGCCATGATGATGCCCAAGAAGGTCAAATACAGAAAGCAGCAGCGGGGACGCATGGCCGGCAAGGCCTGGCGCGGCTCCACGGTGGCTTTCGGGGATTACGGCCTGAAGGCGCTCTCCTGCGGCTGGATTACGGACCGCCAGATCGAGGCCGCCCGCGTGGCCATGACCCGCTCCATCAAGCGCGGCGGCAAAGTGTGGATCCGGCTTTTCCCGGATAAGCCCATCACCAAGAAGCCCGCCGAGACCCGTATGGGTAAAGGCAAGGGCGCGCCCGAGCAGTGGGTGGCGGTGATCCGTCCCGGCAAGATCCTGTTTGAAATGGAGGGCGTCGAGGCCCATGTGGCCCACGAAGCGATGAGCCTGGCGGCGCACAAACTGCCGATCCGGACCAAGATCGTTTCCCGTGAGCAGGCGGCGGAGTAGAGAACACATGAAAGCGCAAAAAGTTCGTGACCTGGACGACGCCGAACTGCGGCAGGAACTGAAGAACATCGACGAGCAGATGTTCCGCCTCAAGTTCCAGATGTCCATGGGCCAGATGGATGGCTTGAAGAAAGTGCGCACCATGCGCAAGGACCGTGCCCGCATGCTGACGGTGCTGCGGGAGCGCGAGATGGCCGCGCAGCAGACGGCGGGGGAGAAGAAGTAAATGGCCGAGCAGACCGAGCAGAAGAACCTCAAGAACGAGAAGGTCGGCGAGGTGGTTTCCACCAGGATGCGCAAGACCATCGTGGTGGAAGTCAACCGCCGGGTGCCGCACCCGCTCTATAAACGCATCGTCAACCGGCGCAAGAAGTTCTACGCGCACGACGAGGACGGCACGGCGAAGCCGGGCGATGTGGTGCGCATTCAGGAGTGCCGCCCGCTGAGCAAGACGAAGTGCTGGAAGCTGGTGGAAGTGGTGCGGCGGGCGGCCCAGGTGGGCGCGCAGCCGAAGGATCTGGATGTACAGGCGTAGGCGACCGCAGGAGCAGAGCGAATTATGATTGGGATGCGAACTATTTTGGAGGTGGCCGACAACAGCGGTGCGCGCAGGCTGAGCTGCATCCTCCCGCGCGGCGGCGATCTCGGCTTGCGCGCCGGACTCGGCGACGTGGTGACGGCCAGCGTCAAGGAAGCCGCGCCGGATTCCGCCATCAAAAAGGGCAAAGTGGTGCGTTGCGTGATCGTTCGCATGCGGAAAGAGACCCGGCGCAAGGACGGCACCTATATCCGCTTCGATTCCAATGCCGCGGTACTGATCAATGAGGCCGGCGAACCCGTCGGCACGCGCGTGTTCGGGCCCGTCGCCCGCGAGTTGCGCGACAAGAGATTCATGAAGATCGTATCGCTGGCCCCCGAGGTGATCTGATGGCACTCGCACGCAAGAAGCCGGCTGAGCCGATCAAAATCGAATTGAAGAAGAACGACACGGTGCGGGTCATCTCCGGCCGCGACAAGGGCAAGACCGGGCGCGTGCTGGGTGTCAGCCGCGAGACCGGAAAAGTCCTGGTGGAGCACGTGATGATGATCAAGCGGCACACGCGGCCCAATCCGGCCAAGCAGATCAAGGGCGGCATCGCCGAGCGTGAAAGCCCCATCGCCGTGTCCAATGTCATGATCGTCTGCCCGCAATGCGGCCCCAGCCGCATCGGGCATCACGTGGAACAACTGCCGGGCGGAAAGGCCCGCAGGACGCGCGTCTGCCGCAAGTGCGGCCAGTCGCTGGATCAGAAATAACCATGCCCGCACGTCTCAAAGAACAATACATCAAGCGCGTGGTTCCGGCTCTCGAAAAAGAGTTCGGCTACAAGAACCGAATGGCCGTGCCCAAGGTCGAGAAGGTTTCGATCAATATCGGCATCGGCGAAGCCACGCAGAACGCCAAGCTGATGGACGGCGCCGTCAACGAACTGGCCCAGATCACCGGGCAGAAGCCGGTGGTGACCAAGGCGCGCAAGTCCATCGCCGCCTTCAAGCTGCGCGAGGGCATGTCGATCGGCTGCATGGTCACCCTGCGCGGCGACCGTATGTACGAATTCCTGGACCGCCTGATGAACGTCGCCCTGCCCCGCGTGCGCGATTTCCGCGGCGTATCCACCAAGTCGTTCGACGGCCGCGGCAATTACACCCTGGGTATCCGCGATCAGTTGATCTTCCCGGAAATCGATTACTCCAAGGTCGAGAAGACCAAGGGCATGAACATTTGCATCACCACCACGGCCGAGACCGACGCCGAAGGGCTGGCGCTGCTCAAGAACCTGGGAATGCCGTTCCGGCAATAGAGGAGAGAAGAAGAGAGAAGCATGGCTACTACCGCCAAAATCGCCAAGGATTTGCGGCTGGGCAAGGCCAAGGCCGCCAAGAAACCCAAGCTGCGTTGCCGGCAGCGGAACCGTTGCTGGAGGTGCGGACGCCCGCGCGGCTATCTGCGCAAGTTCGGCGTGTGCCGCCTCTGTTTCCGCCAACTCGCGCTGAACGGGGAGATCCCCGGCGTGATCAAGGCAAGCTGGTAGCCAGGGAGGTTTAAGCATGACGAGTGACCCTATTGCCGACATGCTCACGCGCGTGCGCAACGCCATCAAGATGCGCCATCCGAAGGTCGACGTGCCGGCATCCAAGCTGAAGGCGGAGATCGCCCGGATTCTGAAGGAAGAGGGCTACATCCTCAACTTCAAGGTTGCCGAGGAAGGCGCCAAGCGCACTATCAAGATTTACCTGAAATACGGCCCCGACAGTTCGCCGGTGATCTCGGCGCTGGAGCGCGTTTCCCGCCCGGGTTGCCGCGTCTACGTGGGCCAGAGCGAGATTCCCCGCGTGCTGGGCGGGCTCGGCATCAATATCATGACCACCGCCCGCGGGGTCATGACCGGACGGGACGCCCACCGCGAACACGTCGGCGGCGAGATCCTGTGCCGCGTGTGGTAGAAGCCCAAGGATTGTAACCATGTCTCGAATTGGAAAGAAACCGATTCCGCTGCCGAAGGGCGTGAAAGTGCAGGTCGGCGAGCGGCTCGAGGTCACCGGGCCAAAGGGCGCCCTGACTGTGCCCATCCCGGCCGGCATCCGCGTCGAGCAGACCGACGGCCGGCTGGAAATTTTCCGCGAAACCGACCAGCACGCGGCGCTCCACGGCCTCACCCGGGCGCTGGCGGCCAATGCCGTGCAAGGTGTCTCGGGCGGATTCACCCGTGAGCTGGATATCGTCGGCATCGGCTATCGCGCCGACGTCAAGGGCCGTATTGCAACCTTCACTCTCGGGTATTCGCATGCTATCGAGGTGCTGCTGCCGGAAGGCATCGACCTCAAGATCGACAAGCAGACCCACCTGGTGCTGAGCGGCGCCGACCGGCAGGCGCTGGGCCAGGTGGCGGCCAACATCCGCGCGCTGCGTCCGCCGGATCCCTACAAGAACAAGGGCATCCGCTACACCGGCGAAGTGCTGCGCAAGAAGGTCGGCAAGACCGGTGCGGGGAGCAAATGATCCACACAACCGCCAAGAACGAGATTCGCGAGCGCATTCACGAGCGCATCCGCCGCAAGGTGCGCGGCACCGCCGAGCGCCCGCGCCTGGCCGTATACCGCAGCGTGGGCCATATCTATGTGCAGGTCATCGACGATGCTCAGGGCCGTACGCTGGTTTCCGCCTCCTCGGTGGAGAAGGACGCCAAACGCAACGGCGGCAATGTGGCCGCGGCAAAGGATATCGGCAAGCTGGTGGCCCAGCGCGCCAAGGAAAAGGGTATCACCAGGGTGGTCTTCGACCGCGGCGGCTATCAGTATCACGGCCGCGTGAAGGCCCTGGCCGAAGCCGCCCGGGAGGCCGGGCTGGAGTTTTAATTCATGGCAACTGCAGCGATGAAACGTATCGACCCGACCACCCTCAACCTCAAGGAACAGGTGGTTTCGATCAACCGCGTCACCAAGGTGGTGAAGGGCGGCAAGAACCTGAGTTTCTCCGCGCTGGTGGTGATCGGCGATCCCTCCGCCAAGGTTGTAGGATACGGCGTGGGCAAGGCCAAGGAAGTGCCCTCGGCGATCCGCAAGGGCATCGAGGCGGCCAAGAAAAACCTGCGCAAGGTGCACGTGCTCGAAACCACCATCGCGCACCAGGTGCTGGGCAAATACGGCAGCGGACTGGTGCTGCTCAAGCCCGCCCCGGAAGGCACCGGCGTCATCGCCGGCGGTCCCGTGCGAGCCGTGGTTTCGGCGGCCGGCATTCCCAATGTGCTGACCAAATCCATTGGCACCCACAACCCGCACAACGTGGTCAAGGCGACCATCCGCGCGCTGGAGGAACTGCGCGACCGCGCCGCCGTGGCCGAGATGCGGGGCGTTCCGGTCGAGAAACTCTAGGCATCGGGGAAACAGCATGGAAGGCACGATCAAGATTAAACTGGTACGCAGTCCGATTTGCACGCCCGAGAAGCAGAAGCGCGTAGTGCGCGGCCTGGGCCTGCGCAAGCTCAACCAGGTGGTGGAACGGCCCGATTCGCCGGTGTTCCGCGGCATGGTCAACAAGGTGCCGCACCTGTTGCGCATCGTGGAATAAGGGAGAGAGACGAACATGAATCTGAGCGAATTGAAACCTCCCGCCGGGCAGACCCACCACCCCAAGCGCGTGGGCCGGGGCATGGGCTCCGGACTGGGGAAAACCTCCGGGCGCGGACACAAGGGCCAGCACTCCATCAGCGGCTTCAGCCAGAAGCGCGGCTTCGAAGGCGGCCAGATGCCGCTGCACCGGCGCCTGCCCAAGCGCGGGTTTCATAATATTTTCAAGAAGCAGTACGCTATCGTAAACCTGGGGCGGCTGGAGAAACTGGAAGGCGACCACTTCACTCCCGACCGCCTGCGGGAACTGGGAGTTATTAAGAAACTGGGCGAAGGCCTGAAGGTTTTGGGAACGGGCCAGTTGTCGCGCGCCATCCGCGTCGAGGCGCACCTGTTCTCCAAGTCCGCCGCGGAGAAGATCCAGGCGGCCGGAGGCACCGCCCAGGTCATCGGCGCCTGAGCCGCGCCGGGAAACGAATCGCAACATGCAGAAGTTTTTCGAAGCCCTCGGAAATATATTTCGCGTCCCCGACCTGCGCAAGCGGGTCCTTTTCACCCTGGCCCTGCTGGCGGTGTACCGGCTGGGTTCGCATATTCCCACTCCGGGCATCAACCTGAACCGCTGGGAGGAGTTCTTCAGCCGCAACCAGGGCAGCATCTTCGGCTTCTTCGACCTGTTCGCGGGCGGTAACATCCGCCGGCTTACGGTCTTCGCCCTGGGCATCATGCC
>JAMCRM010000096.1 GCA_023380575.1 Acidobacteriota bacterium
GCGTAACTGAGGCGCGACCGAGGGGGGGCGGGCTTCGGACGTCTCCTCAGAACTGCAATCTCTTCAGGTAATCGTAGCTGCGGGCCAGGCTCTTCAACGGGTCGCCGCTGGTTTCGTCCTGTTCCACGAAGTAATGCTTCACGCCGGCTTTGGATGCGGCTTTGAGCACTCCCGGGATGTCCAGCACGCCCGCGCCCACTTCCTTAAAGACGCCCCGGGGCACGTTCTCGCTGTAGTGCACCGGAAACCCCTCGGCTTTGTCCTTCAGATGCAGCAGCGGAATGCGCCCGTCGTAGCGCTTGACCATATTGATGGGATCGTGCCCGGCCACCGAGACCCAGAATATGTCCAGTTCCAGGCTCACCAGTTTCGGCTCCGTGTTTTCCATGAGCACGTCTATGGGCACGCGCTTCTGGTTGGGATCGAACTCGAAGGCGTGATTGTGGTAGCAGAGTTCCAGCCCCGCTTTGCGGCATTTCTCTCCGGCCAGGTTAAGGCGCTCCGCCAGCCGCCGCATGGCATCCAAACCGCCCCTCTGTTCGGGAGGCAGATACGGATAGACCAGGTAGGCGAAGCCCCGCCCCCGGGCGCCGGCGATGGATTCCTCCAGTTGCGCTTCCCTGCCCGGCAAAAACAGGGCCGAATCCGCGTGCATGCTGACAGGCTTCAGCGATGTCTTCTGAAGGAAGGGCCAGATGCGGTCGATATCGGCCTGGGAAGCCTCCGCCTCGCGGAAGCCGACCTGCTCGAGCGCGTCGAGCGTTTCGGCGGGCTTTTCGGGCAGGATCCGGCGCACGGTATAAAGCTGCACGCCGATGGTCTTCAGCGATTTCGCGCTCAGCGACAGTGCGGCCGCCGCACCCAGAAAGAGGCGCCTGGAAATTTTCATGCCTTCATTATCCGATGGGGGCGTGTTCACGTGCTACAGCCCGGCAGCCCTCCATAGCTCGTCCACGCGGCGCTTGACCTCGGCCGACATCGCGATCACGTCCGGCCAGGGGCGCGTGAAACCTTCCCCGGCCCATTTGCGCGTGGCGTCCACCCCCATCTTAGAGCCGTAATTGGGCAGCCGGCTGGCATGATCGAGGGAATCCACGGGACCCATCACGAACTGGATATCGCGCTCCGGGTCGATGTTGTTGAGCGCCTTCCAGGCTACCTCGGCGGTGTTCTGCACATCCACGTCTTCGTCCACCACCACGATGCACTTACTGAACATCGCCTGGCCCAGGCCCCAGATGGCCGACATGACTTTGCGCGCCTGCCCGGGATAAGACTTGCGGATGGAAACCAGGATGAGGTTATGGAAAACGCCCTCGGCGGGCATGGCGATATCACGCACCTCGGGCAATTGCAGGCGCATGAGCGGCAGAAAAATGCGCTCGATGGCCTTGCCCATGTAGAAATCCTCCATGGGAGGCGGCCCCACGATGGTGGCCGTGTAGATCGGGTCGCGCCGCTGCGTGATGCAGGTGACGTGGAAGACCGGGTAGTCGTCGGCCAGCGAGTAGAAACCGGTGTGATCGCCGAAGGGGCCTTCCCGGCGCAACTCTCCCAACTCCACGTAGCCTTCAAGCACGATTTCGGCCGTGGCGGGGACCTCCAGGTCGGATGTCTGGCACTTGACCATCTCGACGGGACTGCCGCGCAGGAAGCCGGCCAGCATCATCTCATCGAGATCCGGCGGCAGGGGCAGGATGGCGGAGAACATGGTGGCGGGATCGGCCCCGATGGCCACCGCCACATCCATGCGCCGGGCCCCCTGTTGCGCCATGCGGCGGTAATGTTCGGCGCCCTGCTTGTGGGTCTGCCAGTGCATGCCGGCGGTGCGCTCGTCGTAGACCTGCATGCGGTACATGCCGCAGTTGCGCTTGCCGGTATCGGGATTGCGGGAAAACACCAGCGGCAGGGTCACGAAACGCCCCGCGTCCTGCGGCCAGCACTGCAGCACGGGGTAGTCGAATAGCGAAAATCCGTTGTTTCGAATCACCTCCTGGCAGGCGCCCCGGTTCACCACGCGCGGGAAAAAAGAGCCCATTTCCGCCAGTTTGGGCAGCATCTTCAGTTTTTCGATCAGCCCCTCCGGCATGCGCATCTCGAGATACTCCGAAATGCGCCGCGCCACCGCATCCACGGAATCCACTTCCAGCGCGATCTCCATGCGGCGCGCACTGGCGAAGGCATTGATCAGCACCGGGACGTTCGATCCCCTGGGGCGTTCGAATAGCAGGGCCGGCCCGCCACCTTTTACCGCCCGGTCGGCGAACTCCGTAATTTCCAAAATGGGGTCCACTTCCACCGCAACCCGCTTCAACTCTCCATTGAGTTCCAGCGCGCGAACAAACTCGCGCAGATCCGTATAAGCCATCCAGTCTCCCGATTCGAAACGCGGCGTTGACACGCTATGATTGAGTATTACCACCAATTCCCAAGGAGAAGCATGCCCAATCGAGTAGCACTGGTCACCGGCTCCAGCCGCGGCATCGGCAGAGCAACCGCCCTGGCGCTGGCCAAGGCCGGTCACGACATCGTGGTCGCATCCCCCGAACTGGAACTCAACGAACAGGTGGCGGCGGAAATCCGCGCCCTGGACCGCAAAGCCCTCACGGTGAACCTGGACCTTTGCGCCCTCGCTTCCATCAAGGAGTCCTTCGGCATCGCCTACAAGGAGTTCGGGCGGATCGACGTTCTGGTGAACAACGCCGGCATCACCCGCGACGCCCTGGCGGTGCGTATGAAACCGAAAGACTGGAACCTGGTTTTACAGATCAACCTGAGCGGCGCGTTCTTCGCCGCGCAGCAGGTGCTGCCCGCCATGATGAAGGAACGCTGGGGCCGCATCGTCAACATCTCCTCGGTCGGGGGGCGTTCGGGAAACCCCGGACAGGCCAACTACGTGGCCTCCAAGGCCGGGCTCATCGGACTGACCAAGACCCTGGCCCAGGAATTCGGCAGCCGCAACATCACCGTGAATGCGGTGGCGCCGGGTTTCATCGCCACGGATATGACCCAGGTGCTGCCGCAGGAGGTGAAGGATAAGATGCTGGCTGCCGTCCCGCTGAGGCGCATGGGGACGCCCGACGATATCGCCGCCGCGGTGAAGTTCCTGGCCAGCGACGAAGCCGCATACATCACCGGCCACGTGCTGGACGTCAACGGCGGCATGTACATGTAGGCTGCAGTGCGGGCGCCGGTCGGGCTCAGGGCTTGCGCCCCGCCGATGCGCCCGCGCTCTGCCCATAGTAGGCGTTGGCGCCGTGCTTGCGCAGGAAGTGCTTGTCCACGTGGTGCCCGGGTAGCGGCAAGGCCGCCGCGTTGATAGATAGCGTGTACAGCGCCATGCGCGCCAACTCTTCCAGCACCACCGCATTGTGCGCCGCCTCGGCGGCCGATTTGCCCCAGCAGAAGGGGCCGTGGCCGGCCACCAGGATGCCGGGCGCGTCCAGCGGATCGAGGCCCTTCAGCCGCTCGATGATGTGGTGTCCCGTGTTCAGTTCGTAGTCCGATTCGACCTGCTCGCGCGACATGAAAGCTGTCACCGGCACCGGCCCGCGAAAATAATCCGCATGGGTAGTGCCCAGGCAGGGGATCTCCCGCGCCGCCTGCGCCCAGGAGGTGGCGTGGATGGAGTGCGTGTGCACCACGCCGCCGATGGCGGGATATTCCCGGTAAAGCGCCAGGTGGGTATCCAGGTCCGAGGAGGGCTTCAACTGGCCGTCCACCAAGCGTCCGGACAGGTCGGTGATCACCATGTGCTCGGGCTTCATTTCCTCATAGGGAACGCCGCTCGGCTTGATGGCCACCAGGCCTTCGGCGCGCGAGATTCCGCTCGCATTGCCCCAGGTATACATCACCAGCCCGCGCCGCACCAGTTCCAGGTTGGCTTCCAAGACTTCCCTGCGCAGAGATTCCAGCATCATAAAATTCGGTTGATCCAATTAGTCTATGATAATAGATCTGCCAAATATGCGCCTCTTGCCGGCCTTTTTCCAGAACTCCAGCCTGTTGACGCTGAGTCCGGTCGACCTGGTTGTGATTCTGGTCTACTTTGCCTTCGTCCTGGGCATCGGCTTCTATCTAAAAGGCCGCACCAGGACCGGCGAGCAGTTCTTCATGGCAGGGCGCGAGATGACCGCCTGGGTGGCGGGCCTCAGCTTCCTGGCGGCCAATCTCGGATCCCTCGAACTGATGGGATGGGCGGCGGCTACTTATCAATACGGCATTCTGGCCACGCACTGGTACTGGATCGGCGCCATCCCGGCCATGCTCTTCCTGGGCATCGTCATGATGCCGTTCTATTACATCTCCAAGACCCACTCCGTGCCGGGCTACCTGCAACTGCGCTATGGCGAATCCGCCCGCGCGCTTTCCGCCATCAGTTTCGGCTTCATGACCGTGCTGATGAGCGGCATCAACATGTACTCGATGGCTCTGGTCATGAAGGTGGTTCTGGGGTGGGACATCCACTTCAGCATCTGGGTCTCTTCCCTCACCGTGGGGGTCTACGTGGTTCTGGGCGGGCTGCTTTCCGCCATCTTCAATGAAGTACTGCAATTTGTGCTCATCTGGCTGGGCGCCATGCTGATCCCCATCCTGGGGCTGATCGAAGCCGGGGGCTGGCATAACGTGGTGGAGCGCATCTCCCGTAATGTCGGGCCGGGAGGCGAAACCTATACCCACTTGTGGAGCACCCTGGGCTCTTTCTCCAACAACCCCATGGGGATTCATTGGACCGGCATCGTCTTCGGGCTGGGCTGGGTGATCTCGTTCGGCTACTGGACCACCGATTTTCTCGTGGTGCAGCGGGTGCTCGCCGCCAAGGACCTGCGCGCCGCCAAGATGGCTCCCATCATCGGCGCCGGTTTCAAGATGATGGTGCCGTTCATCGTCATCCTGCCCGGGTTGCTCGGCCTGGCGGTACTGCCCTTTAAGCTGACGGGAGAGGCACAAGCCCTCGCCACGGGAGGCCACAGTTACAACGAAGTGCTTCCCCTCATGTTGGCGCGCTATTGCGGACCCGCCCTGCTGGGGCTAGGCATCACGGCGCTGATTGCGGGATTCATGTCCGGCATGGCGGGCAACGTCAGCGCTTTCGCCACAGTCTGGACCTACGATATCTACCGGCCGTTTGTGAACAAGCGCGCCACCGACAGCCATTACGTCGCGGTAGGCCGCTGGTCCACCATTTTGGGCGTGCTGGTTTCGATCGGAACCGCGTACCTGGTCATGCAGTTCCAGAGCATCATGGATTACGTGCAGGCGCTGTTCAGCTTCTTCATCGCGCCGCTGTTCGGCACCGTGCTTCTCGGTATGTTGTGGAGGCGCGCCACGCCCGCGGGCGGCTTCTGGGGGCTGCTGGCCGGAACCGTTTCCTCGGTGGCCATGTGGGCGTGGGTGAAGCTCAATCCGGAGGCGCTGCGCTACATCGCCCTCTCACCCAACGCCAAGGACATGGCGGAGAACATGTATCGCGCCTTGTGGTCCTGGATCATCTGCGTGCTGGTAACGATCGCGGTCAGTCTGGCGACCACGCCCAAGCCCGATAAGGAACTCACCGGTCTGGTATACGGATGCACCAAAGTGCCATCGGAAGGCCACCTGCCATTTCACCAGCGGCCGGTCTTCTGGGCCGGAGCGGTGGGGGTTGTGTTTGTGATTTTGAACGTAGTCTTCTGGTAGGGCTCGAAAAAATTGCGCGGCCCTGGAATCGCCGGGCCGCGCTTCAAGGGTCAGATTGCGTCCGAACCGCTCAACTTTACCAGCTTGTTGTAGAGGCCAAGGATCAGGAATGTGGGCGCCCACTGCCCGACAAACGTGGCTTTCCGATGGTCGCCCAGGATCATGAACGACAGCGACGCGCTGATGGAACCGAACGCCGCCGCAAGGAACAGATCGGAGGGCAGCTTGGCGGTCTGCTGCTCGATCGACCGCGCGATCACTCCCTCTCGATGCTCCACCCTGGGAGTAGTCACGGGCTCTCTGGTTACAGTGTCCATTTGAACTCTCCGCCTCTCTGATGAGCAATCCGCAAGCCAGTGTCCTCCACCGATCATTTCTCTAACTCCACAGCCACGCGGTCCACCAGCGCGATTTCCTGGCGGATGGCCTGCGCGGCGCGCGCGATCTGCACTTCGGCTTCCTGCCAGCGGCTCTGCTCGATGGCTTCCCGCACGCCCGGAATGGTCTTCACGCCGTAGCCTGTATAAAGCCCCGGCGCATAGACCTGGTGCAGGAACCAGGGGCGCCCCGGCAGCCCATCCGGAAGCATGAGCGCGCGCTCGCTGCCCCGCAAAATCGCATTCACCGCCGGGCTCGCCCGCAGGCCTTTTTTGCGGGCTGCGGCCAGGACGCGCCCGTAGCGTTGCGCGCTGCGCCCCAGGTCCGCCACGGCGTCGCACAACGGGGCGAAATCGAGGGCCGGAGGCAGCTCTGCTGTCTTGGGCGGCGCCAGCGGGTACTTCGGATCGCTGATGGCGCTGAACACGCCTTCGCTTATCTCGCGGTTTTGCTCGGCGATCTCCTCCCGCTTGCCGGCCAGCAACCGCTGCAGCTCGGCCACGTAGCCGTCAAGCGCCCCGGCCAGGGCCGTGAAATCGAAGGGCAGCCACTCAGCCCCGGCCAGCCGCATGACCGCCGTGCCCGCGGTCTGGGCCAGCGTGCGCCCGTAGGCCAGCTCCGCGTCGGAAAAATGTGAGTAGAAGTACAGGTCGTCGTAGATGGAATGATAGATGCCGCTGCCGTCTTCGCCGCCGTAGCCCAGGTTCAGCACCGGCACTCCCACGTGATCCAGAAACACGGTGTAGTCGGATCCCGAACCCACCGCCCCCAGGCGCAAATCCGTACGCTGCCGCGCCTCTTCCCGCTGTGCGGCGGACGCAATGCGATGGAGTTGCAGCCGCTTCCAAACCGAAATTCCCTTCTCGGGGTCCTGAATGTCGCGCGCCACGCCGTTGATGAACTCCTCCAGTGTCTGGCTGCCGCCCATCTGCAGGTAGCCGCGGCCGTTCGAGTCGCTGTTGATGTAGGCCACGGCGTGCTGCCGCAACTCCGCGGCGTGCTGCTCGGCCCATTCGGTGGAGCCCAGCAGTCCCGGCTCCTCGCCGTCCCAGAGACAGTAGACCAGCGTGCGCTTGGGCCGCCACCCCTGCCTGGCGAGTTCTGCGAAAGCGCGCGCCTCTTCCATCAGCGCCACGGCTCCTGCAACCGGGTCGTCCGCTCCGTTGACCCAAGCGTCGTGGTGATTGCCGCGGAGGACCCATTCATCCGGCCAGGTTGAGCCGGCCATGCGCGCCACCACGTTGTAGATGGGCTTGAGGTCCCAACTGAATTTGAGCTTGAGGTGCACTTTGGCCGGCCCCGGCCCCACGTGATAGGTGATGGGCAGCGCGCCACGCCACGCCTGCGGCGCCACCGGACCGCCCAGGGCTTGGAGCAGCGGCTGCGCGTCGCCGTAGGAAACCGGCAGCACGGGGATCTTCATGAGAGTTTCGGCTTGCGCGAGCGGCAGCCGTTTGGCATCGGCCGTGGCCCCTACTCCCGGTGTGAGCGGATCCCCCGGATATACCGGCATATCCACCACGCTGCCGCGCTGCGCACCATCGCGCGGGCGGTAGGGGCCCTTCGGAAACACCTCGCCCTGGAAGTAGCCGTCGTCGCGTGGATCCGAATAAATGATGCAGCCTACCGCACCGTGCTCCGCCGCCACCTTGGGCTTGGTGCCGCGCCAGGATGCGCCGTAGCGCGCAATCACGATGGCGCCTTTCACCGTTATCCCCATGCGCGCCAGGATCTCGTAATCCTCCGGGATGCCGTAGTTCACGTAGACCAGGGGGGCGGTGACGTCGCCATCGGCGGAGTAGGCATTGTAGGTGGGAAGCTGTTCGGATGCCTGCGCGGAAGTGGCGTCCCCCGCCGCCGCGCGCTCGGTCAGGCGGGCGGTAAACCGCGACGGCGCCACCATCTCCAGCAAGCGTTCCCGCGGCGTTGGAAAGAGCACGCGGAAGGTCTCTATCTGCGCTTCGAAACCCCATTCCCGAAACCGCGCCAGCAGCCATTCGGCGTTTTCCCTGTCAATCGGCGAACCGACGTGGTGCGGGTGCGCCGCCAGGCGCTGCATGTATTCCCGCATCAGTTTGGGTGAAGGGATGGCGCGGAATTTAGCCTCCCACTCGCGGTGGGTACGCGAGCCTTCGCGCGAATAGCCATGTAACGCCGGTGGCTCACCCGCCGGAGCGGCCCATAGCCCGCAGGCACAGGCCGCAATTGCGCAGATTTTCTTCATGGTGAACTTACATGATAGCGTGCGGCAAAGGCGGTACTGAATCGTACATGTGGGTCAGCTAAAACCGCATCTCCACTCCCCGGCTGCGCTTCGAAAGAGTGATGCAAAGAAAAGCTTCCGCCATCTGGGAAGGTGGCCTTAAAGGCGGGAAAGGTGCTCTTTCCACGGCCAGCGGAGTTCTGAGCGAGACGCCGTACTCCTTCAGCACCCGTTTTGAGCAGGCCCAGGGGACCAACCCCGAGGAGTTGATTGCCGCGGCCCACGCCGGCTGCTTCGCCATGGCCCTTTCCGCCCAACTCGAGGGCGCCGGCATGACGCCCAACAAGCTCGAAGTCACCGCCACGGTGAAAATCGACAAGCTCGATTCCGGCTGGGCCGTGACCGAAAGCCACTTGGACCTGAGGGCTCACATTCCCGGCGCCGACCCGGACAAATTCGAAGCCTGCGCGGACAGCGCCAAAAAGGGCTGCCCCATTTCGAAACTGCTGAACGCACGGATCACGCTCAACGCCAAGTTGGGTTGAGGGGTCCGGGGCTGAAGCCCCGCGCGGGCTAAAGCCCGCCCCCCTTGGTCCGGTACCACTCCAGCGTGAGGCGCAGCCCTTCCTCGAAGCTGTAGCGCGGCGCGTGGCC
>JAMCRM010000097.1 GCA_023380575.1 Acidobacteriota bacterium
GGGGAACCGGTGAGGCGCCGCGGCTGATGGCGGGCCAGCAGTCGATGCCGTCCAGCGGCTGGCGGGTGGCGCAGGGGATGCCGCACGCCGTGGCGAGGGTCGGCAGCATGTCATAGACCGTCATCGTCTGCGAACACGCGCCCGGCTTCAGTTTTCCCGGATACCAGGCCAGGCCGGGAACGCGGATTCCGCCCTCGAAGACGTTGCTTTTCCCCGAACGGAGCGGGCCGTTGTCGGCCCCGGCGGGCCGCGCGCCGCCGTTGTCGCTGAGGAACAACACCAGGGTGTCGGAGGCCAGCCCCTCCTGCTCAAGACGGCCCATCACGGTGCCCACGCCGCGATCGAGCGCATCCACCATGGCCAGGTAGGTGCGCCGCTTGGGTTCCTTCACGGAACCGTATTTCGCCTGCAGCGCGGCGGGCGCCTGCAAGGGAACGTGCGGGGCGTTCCAGGGCACGTAGAGAAAAAACGGCCGGCGTTTGTCGCGCGCGGCAATCCAGCGCGACGCCGCCGCGGCGAGCAGATCCGTGGAATAGCCTTCCTCGCGAAGGGAGACTCCGTCGCGCTGCCAGTCGATCCCGCCGTCACGCTCATGGGTGAAGTAATCGATGGCTCCGTTCAGGTGGCCATAGAAATGGTCGAAACCGCGCGAGCGCGGCAGGTGCCTGACATTCGCGTGACCGAGGTGCCATTTGCCGACGGCCGCGGTCTGATATCCGGCGGCGCGGAAGACATCGGCCATGGTGGTTTCCGCAGGCGGGAGTCCGTAGGTTGACCAGGGCCGCACCACGGTATAGCCGAGGCCGAAACGGACGGGGTTCCGCCCCGTCATGAGTGCGGAACGGGTCGGCGAGCAAAGCGGAAACGCATACAAATGGTCGAAGCGCACGCCCTGGCGGCAAAGGCGGTCGATATGAGGTGTCTGGGCCTGGGAGCCCTGATAGCCGACGTCCTTCCAGCCAAGGTCATCGGCAAGGAACACCACCACGTTGGGCCGCGCGGGCGCCGGCACGGAAGAGGCCATCCCGGCGACCGCCGCGGAAGCTCCCACAATCAGATCTCGTCGTCTCATCGCAAATCCGGCGCCTGGCGCTCCTGGTCAAGAGTCAGAATCGCCGCCAGGGTCGCTTGCACGGTCATCGCGGCGTTCTTCACGTCGCACAACTCCGGGATGTCTCCCTCGGTATGGTAATTGGGATCGCCGTAAGGCCAAGACCCGATATTCACAATCGTGTTGGCGTAGCCGGCTTTGATGAACGACCCATCGTCATCGCCGGGCTTCGTTCTCTTCACGGTCCGCTGATCGAGACCGATGGCATATCGGATGTTCACGGCACTCATCAATTCCGCCAGCCGCTCGCCTTCGGGGAGTGTGTATGCTGTGATGTTCGTCTTCTTTGCCGCGGCAGCATCCTGGGCCGTCTTCACCCCTATACCGTCGATGTTGAAAGCCGCAATAATCCGATCACCGCGAGCCTTGGCGGTCTGAGCCGCGGTGACGCTGGTCCAAGGCGTGTGTTCTTCGTTGCAGAACAGGAACCGGATGGTGCGCCTCGATCTGTACTTTGAGAGGACGGTGGCCATTTCCAACACCCCGACGGTTCCGATCGCGTTATCATTGGCTCCCGGGGAATCAATCCAGCTCTGCGAGTCCTTGTGGGCAAGCACCAGGATGATGTCGCCCGGATACGAGGCCCCGGTTCTGGAGGCATACAGGTTATAAGCTGTGTACCACGGATCTTCGGGCATGGGCCGAGAGTATTGGGCGTGCTTCGGCTTGCTGCTATCCCGCCGAAATGCCTGCACTCGAACACCCTCCCTCTCCACGTGGTATCCCGCAGACTCCAACCGTGCGGCGATGTAGTCATCAGCCTCGTACAGCGTGTTCTTCTCGTGGCCCGGCAAGGTCAAGTTCAGCTTCCTGTAGGGCAGTGGGGCCTTCGCCAGAGCGAACAGGTTCCTGGACATCCGCTCGCTGTCCACTACGCGGAGCACGCTTCTTATCCGCGCGTCCACAGTCCTGTTCCAGACCTTATCCCAGGACGGCTGTGGCTTTTGGCCGTCCATGCCGGTCCACAGACCGGCGGCGAGCATAGCCAGCAGACTCAGAACAGCCGGTTGCATACGTTTCATGGACAACTCCTCTCCGCGCAATTCGCCGGCTGCTACGCCGCGCCGCCGTACTTCTTCGCCAGGGCTACGTTTTCCTTCACTTCGTCGGAGAGCGCCGGGTACATCCCCACGATCACGCCATCGACCGGCTTCATGCTCCGGTACGCGTAGGCAAACGCTTTCTCCAGCGTCCGCGCGTTCTTGCAAAGCCGGCCGGCGCCGAGAATCTTGAACCCCAGGCAAGGCTTGCGCGTTTCGCGGACACGCCGGGTCATCCGGTCGGGATCGCCCGCAAAGAAGTAGTATTCGCCGAGGGTTTGTTCCACAGTCGGCTCGCTCACGATTCTGCCCAACTCCTCGGGCGAACGCGTGAGATAGTAGAAACACGTCATGTAGAAGTCGTTTTCCCAGGCCGAATCTTCGATACGGGCGAGGTTATCCGGATTGTGCATCGAAATTCCGGCCACCAGGCCGGCATCGTGGACTTTCTTCACGAACTCGCGCACAACATCGTACCGGCGGGCCCGAAACAGTTTGTCGGTGACGCCGCCGTGGTGGACGATAGCTATCGGCTGGAGTTCCCGGGCTTCCTTCGGCACGCCCTTCTCGTAGCCGCTCGCCAGCAGGATGAACTGGATCTTCGAGCCGCGTTCTCGCGCAGCCAGAAGCGCGGAGCGGATCTTCGGTGAAAGATGGCCTTGGAAGGTCGTGATGCCTTGGCGTTCACAATGAAGCAGGAACTCGGTCGTGCGCTCAACCGTGAAGTAGTTCTGCATGTGCGCGGTCAGTTTGGCGGTCCCGTAGGAGTAGCCGGCGATGGGGTTGCTGCCGGCAATGAGTCGGGAAACGCGCTTATTTCCGATGGCGATATCGGGCAGCACCTCCGCGCGCGCCTGCGTGGCGGCAATCAAACCTGCGCCCGCCGTTTGTTTCAGAAATCCGCGGCGCAAGACATCGGTCGGCATGGCTCTTTCCTCCTCCGGCGTGCCGAAACGCCCACGCGCGCCAGGCGCTCTGCCTACGAGCAAGGCCGTTCAGCACTTCCAGGCTATATTACCGCTTGCGGCGATCTGATGCGGAGTGGCTCGACAAGCCGGATTCTCTATGCCGCCCAGGGAATTCTTCACCTGCGCCGTCAAAACCGGAACCGCAGCCCGATTTGTGTCTGGCGCGGTGTCAGAGTGGAGGTGGACTTCCCGAAGTTGTTGTTGCTGAGCGACATCGCCGGACTGTTCAGATTGACGCGGTTCAGCGCGTTAAACGCATCCAGACTGAGACGGGCCGTGACCCGTTCCGTGATCTTGAACTGCTTCGAAACAGCCGCGTCCACCTGGGCGAATCCGGGGCCGCGGAACGTATTTCGCCCCAGGTTGCCGTTCATGCCCCGGACCGGCAGCGGGAAATCGGAGGCGCGCAGGATTCCGGTCAGGAATTCCGTCTTCGTCCATCCGCTTCGGCGAACACTCTCGCTCGGGGCATTGGGACGATCACCCGTCTGATTATCAGCATTGTAGTCGCCACGCGGCCAGACGAGCGTTTCCGTAACCGTAAGCGGCAGCCCTTTCTGCAGGATCGCAAAACCGGAAAGCTGCCAGCCTTTCAATGCCGCGGCCACCGGCCCGCGCGCCGATGCGAAGAACGGCATTTCCCACACTCCTGTGAGAGCGAGTTTCTGAGGCGCATCGAAATCCGCTACCGCGCGATTGAGGCGGCGGTCGTCGGCATCAATAAAGTTCGTGACCTGATAACCTTCATCGGCGTCGGTGATCGTTTTGCCGAACGTGTACGCCGCCTGTATGGTCAGCCCGCCGCGGAACGGACGGCGGATTGAGAAGGTGCCACCCTGGTGAATCGAATTGCTGCCGGACTCGGTGATCGTGATATTCCCGAAGCTGTCGTTCAATCCGTTGAAGACTTTGTCCAGCATGTCGCCCCTGTACCGGTTGCGGTTGCTCGAGCTTTCCAGATGGCGGGCGGTGGAGCCGAGATAACTCATTTCGGCCACCCATCCATGCGGCAGTTCCCGCTGGATCGCAAAAAACCAATTCTGCGACCGGGCCGGTTTCAGGTTCGGATCGAACCCGCGAAGCGTCACACGCGCCCCGAGCATTCCATTCTTCGGGCCGAGCCCCAGCCGCAACCCCGGATCCGTCGGATACCCGAGATGGGGCTTGGACGAATCACCGAGAGCATACGTAAATGTGGTGCCGTACAGTTGGCCAAGAACGGCACTGGCCCGCATCGGAGGATTGGAAGCGAATGGCGCCGGACCGGTGAGGAACATGCGGTCGTATGACAGCCCGTAACCACCGCGCACGACCCAACGCTTCCCGCCTGGATTCCACGCAAAGCCCAGCCGCGGTCCGAAGTCGAACCACGAAGGATGGAACAGGCCTTGAACGAAATCGGCGCGCCCATTGGCGAAGCGCTCCGAGTAGCTGGAGCCCGATCCGAAAACGAGTTGTCGAAGCAAATCGTTGGCTTCGGTGATGGCGCCGTAATGTTCGTATCGCAAGCCGGCATTCAGCGAAAAATTGTGCGTCACTTTCCAGTCGTCATTAATGAAGAAGGCCCACTCCCACTGGCGGATCCCGAGTACCGTGGTGGCGGGCTCGCCCGTCCTCGGATCCACGCTGCGTGTCATCTGCAGTGCCTCATCATCGGCGAAATCCAGGATATTGGCGAATGAGTAAGCGGGAATGTATTCGCGCGTATTGCGGGTGTTGTTGTGAACCCGGCGAATCTCGCCACCGAATTTCACCGAGTGCCCGCCCTGCACCGACGAAAAAACATCTTTGAACTGGTAGTTGTTCTGGAAGAAGCCGTAAGGGAAGATGCCCGCCGACCATCCCGTTACCTGCGGGACGTTGACCGTGGGAATCTCGGGGTGCTTGGGATCCGCCAGCAATCCGTAGTTGCGCATGAATCCAAAGCGCGCCTCGTTCAAACGTGCGGCGGAGAATATGTGAGTATGATTCAGCGACACGAAATGGGTGGTATCCGTCCGCGGACGATCCGAACTCGGCCGGATGCTTCCGGTGAGATATGTGACGCGGGTGAAATAGTAGTTGGTGAACAACCGGTCCCGGCCCGGCACGGCTTCCCAATCGACCCGCCCGCTGTACTGATTTCCGTTGCGCGGCATCTCGGGCGCAAAGACCACGTTCCCGATGTCCGGGATGCCGTCGGCGGGGCCGATCGAATTGACACCGGTCCGGGGGCTGCCAAGATCGCGAAATCCGGACTCAGCCACGGCCACCGGTCCGAAATCGCGCAGCAGCCGGGCCGCGATCGAGTTCGGACGCGTCCGCATTACGAAGTCGCGAAACGCGGGGGTCTCGACTGAGAAAACCCGGGCCCGGGAGCCGGAGTAGCGCAGCCCCTCGTACGAGTGGAAAAAGAACATCCGGTTCCGCACAATGGGGCCTCCGATGTTGTATCCGAACTGGTTGCGGCGGAACACCGGTACTGACTTTTCGAACAGGTTGCGCGCGGAGAGGGTGTTGTTCTGAAAATACTCGGCCGCCGAACCGTGGAATTGGTTCGATCCTCCCTTGGTGATGACCTGAATTTGCGCGCCGCTGTTGCGCCCATCGACAGCCGAAAAGTTGTTCGAGACTACCCGCACCTCCTGGACGGAATCCGCATTGGGAATGATGTTCGTATATCCCCCGCGGCTCATGGAATTTGCGTTTGAATCGTCCAGAGTGTAATTGTTGGCTTCGGCGCGCTGACCGCTGGCATAGATCTGCGGGCCCATTTCTCCCGCGAACGGGTCGTTGCCGCTGCCGCCGCCGACTGCGCCGGAGATGCCGCGCCCCATCACTCCCGGCTGCAACGCGATCAGATTGAACAGGTTGCGCCCGTTAAGAGGAAGCTCGCTGAGCTGGATGCTCTCCACTCGCCCAGAGATGCGCCCCTCTTCGGTCTCGATCAGCGACTGCCGTTCGCTGACCGTGACGCTTTCCGAAACGGGACCGAGTTGAAGCTTCAGATCGAGCCGGACCACTTGATCGATGGCGACCTCGATATCGCGCGCTTCCGCGGTCCGAAAGCCGTCCTTCCCCGCCGCCACGGAGTACCGTCCGGGTCCGAGATTCAGCACCCGGAACAGGCCCTCCTGGTTCGTTGTGGCCTCGCGGACGACGCCCGTCTGAACGGACGTCACGCGGACCTTTGCGCCGGTGATCACGGCCGCGCTGGGGTCGGTGACGACGCCCTGGAGAGAACTGCCATACTGAGCCGCCGCCTGCCAAACCATGGCCGCGGCCACGAAGAGCAAACGAAGCATCGTGTGCATCTGATCCTCTCTGACCCAGGACGTCAGTCCTGGCTTCCTGGTCAGACTCGATTATACGGCCAACCGGAGATATTCAGACCGCGTTTTGCCTGTTGCGTGCATCATCCGTACCCCCTGTTGCTCTTACATACTCTGCAACGTACAGTAGATAGGCAGGACGAATATGAAGCCTTGCAGGACATGTGGGCACCCGATCTCCGAAGATGCGTTGGCCTGCCCGCAGTGTGGCGCACCCTACCCCGCGAAGGACAAGTGGGACGGGTGGGGCTACGAGTATAAGTCGGCGACGACTCTTTTCGGATTGCCGCTGCTGCACGTCTCGTTCAAGTACCGTCCCAACCGCGTACCTGTCGTGGCGAAAGGCATCATCGCCGTCGGGCAGTTTGGGTGCGGCATCGTTACCGTCGCCCAGTTTGGGGTCGGCTTCATCTGCGTCGCGCAGTTTGCGCTCGCGGGCTTCGCGCTGGCTCAGTTCGCAGCGGCTTACTCGCTTCTCGCCCAAATTGGTCTCTACGTCCACGAAGGACATGGCCAGTTGGTCAGAAGCATCATGCAGTTTGTGGGACCGAAATTCTGATAACTGGCAGCCCTGCCCGGCGCGCTGCCTGGATTACACCTCGGGAAGGGTCCAGGGCGCGCGATAGCGCTTTGTCGTTCGGGCCTGCGCCTCCGGATCGCCCACGATGCGTTCGGTCCGCGCATCCCACCGCACCTTGCGGCCGAGCCGGTAGGCAATGACGCCGAGGTGACACGCGCTGATGGTACGATGCCCGATTTCCCAGTCGGCCACGGGCCGGCGCCGCGATTTCACGCAATCCAGGAAGTTGCGCACGTGCGCGATCTGGCACTCTGGATCGATCTTCAGCCCGAGTTCCTTCAGCGCCTCGCAGCGTCGCGTGCGCTTGGGATTGCGCGGAACGTTCAGCCCGGTGTAGGCGGCCGATTCGCCACCCTTGAGAAACGCTTCCAGCTCGTCGAAATCGGAGCGCCGTCCTTCGACCTGAATTTCCGGCAGCACTTCGTAACCCGTACGGTCCACCACCAGCGTCCCGTCGGTGCCGTGAAAGGCGATGCCGTGCGGCCGTCCGAACGGCGCCGAGCTGTTGGCCTGCCGCGACATGTACCGCACCACGAAGCCCGGGTACTCGAACATGGTCATCATGGTGTCTGGCGTCTCGCAGTTGTCGTTGGCGCAGAACCGCCCGCCCACGGCCGCGGCCGAAAGCGGGCCGTCGACGTTCATCGCCCAATGGACTACGTCGATGAGGTGAGCGCCCCAGTCCGTCATCATTCCGCCTGAGTAGTCCCAGAACCAGCGGAAGTTGAAATGGTACCGGTTGCGGTTATACGGCACCTTCGGAGCGGGGCCGAGAAACATGTCCCAGTCGAGGCCCGCGGGCGGCGGTCCATCGGGCGGGTTTCCCCGGCCGCCCGGCGTGATGTTGGAAGCGTTCCAGCATTCCACGAGCGATATCCGGCCGACGTGTCCGGCGCGGACCAGTTCGACCACTTTCTGAAAGTGCCGGGCCGAGCGCTGCTGGCTGCCCGTCTGGACCACGCGACGATATCTGCGCGCCGCCTTGATCATCACCTGGCCTTCGTGGATTGTATGGGTGAGCGGCTTTTCGCAGTACACGTCCTTGCCTGCCTGGCAGGCGAGAATACTGGCGGGCGCGTGCCAGTGGTCAGGCGTGGAAACGAAAACGGCATCGATATCTCTCCGGTCGAGGATACGCCGGAAATCCATGTAGCCCTCGGGCTTGCCGCCGAGAGCTGCGCGCGCTTTGGCAATCAGCGGCGGATAAACATCGGCCACGGCGACGATTTCCACATCGGGAAATCCCGAACAGACGCGCATCTCGTAGCTGCCGCGGCCGCCACAGCCGATCTGCGCCACGCGAATGCGATCGTTTGCGCCGAGAACGGCCAGCCCGGTGTTCATGAAATCTCTGCGGTGCATAGAGAAATATCTTCGCACCCCGGCAACCCCGCTGCACGGGGTGGGCCGGAAGACCGGGGCACTTTGCCGGGGCGGATGTATAATCGACGGTGGCCGGGAACGATATTGGGAATGGCTAAGGAGAATACATGGTGCGTGTGGCGATCCTGCTGGCCCTTTGCATCACCGCGTGGCCGCAGACCATCGATTTCAAGCCGTTCGAGGTGATCTGGCGCGCCGGCACGGGTGTGGAGGCCGACATGTCGTTCCTGCTCGACGCGCCGGCCGGCAGGCACGGTTTCGTCCGCGTCGAAGGCGGTCACCTGGTGAGGGGCGACGGCCGCCGTCTGCGCCTGTGGGGCGTGAATCTCTCGATGCAGGGCAGCCGCCCCGCCAGGCAGGATGCCGCCGCCTACGCCGCCCACCTGGCGCGGTTCGGAGTGAACTGCGTGCGCATCCACCATTTCGATTGGCGCGCGCCACGGGGCATTATCGACGCGCGCCGGCCCAACAGCCGCACCTTCGACGCCGATCAACTGGATCGCTTCGATTACTTCTTCGCCGAACTGAAGAAACGCGGCATTTACGTCGACCTGAATCTGAACGTCGGCCGGACGTTCGAGAAAGACGACGGCGTGCGCGAGTACCAACTGTTAGGCTTCGCCAAGGCGGTGACGCTGTTCGACAAGCGCATCATCGAGCTGGAGAAAGAGTACGCGCGCATGCTGCTGGGGCATCGCAATCCGTATACCAACACCGAGTACCGGAACGACCCGGCGGTGGCGGTGATCGAGATCGTCAACGAAAACTCGATCCTCCATCACTGGATCTCCGGCAAGCTCTCGGGCAAGGGACTGGCGCCGGGGGCCAATGCAACCTGGGCCGATATCCCGCCGAGCTACGAACGCGATCTGACGGCCAGGTTCAACGCCTGGCTGGCGGCGCGGCTCTCGCCGGCCGATCTGGCGAAGGTGCGCAAGGAAGCCGGCGTCGCAGCCGGCGCCCCGGTGCCCCGCTTGCGCCCCCCTGAGTTCCGCGGGGCGAGCGCGCTCCGCTTCGAGATCGAAGCGGCGTTCTACCAGGACCTGGAGACCCGCTTCTTCCTGGATATGAGCGACTACTTGAAGCACACGCTGGGGGTGTACGCGCCGCTCATCGCCAGCAGCGTGCACGCCGCCGGATCGAGCCCCTATGCCGTGCTGAGTTCCACTGCACGGCTCGACATCGTCGACGCGCACTTCTACTGGCAGAACTGGCGGCCCGCCGTCCTGCCCGATGGCCGGCGGCGGCAGGAATTCGCCAACAGCGCCATGGTGAACGATCCCGAGCACTCCTCCGTGGTCACACTCTCGCGGGCGGCGGTGGCCGGCAAGCCCTTCTTCGTCACCGAGCTGAACCATGTGTTCCCCAACGAATACGCGTCTGAGGGCATGCCCATCGCCGCCGCCTACGCCGCGTTCCTCGACTGGGACGGGGTGTTCTGGTACAGCTTCTCGCACAGTGAGCCGTGGAGCTG
>JAMCRM010000098.1 GCA_023380575.1 Acidobacteriota bacterium
ATAAGGTGATGTACGTGCTGGCGGGGGTGGGGACGTTCCTTTCCTTCTTCCACCAGGGGTCCCTGGGCGGCCTGTATGGCGTACTGCGGGGGCGCCCGTTCGCCTTCCGCGAGGGCTTCGCCATCTGGCCCTCCACGTTCTTTCTGTTCATTCTTTCGGCCATCGCGGTGGGCCCCAGTTTTATGGTGCTGACCACGGCAGCGGTGGAGAAGATGTCGCAGAAGCGCCTGGTCAGGCCGGAAGTGCTCGAGCTGATGGGGAAGATCTCCGGCATTCTGCTGATCGTCTATACCCTGGCCAAGAGCGTGGATACGCTGGTCTGGATGAACAGCACGGCCCCATCGCTGGGCTTTTCGGCCCATCAGTTCTATCTCTGGAAACCATTTGGCACGTGGCTGATGTTCGCAGAAATCGTGGTCTTCGGGCTGACGCCGGCGCTCCTTCTGTTGAATCGCGGGATGCGCCGCCGGCGCGCATCGCTGCTGACGGCGGCGGCGCTGGCTTCGGCCGGAATCGTCGTGAATCGTTTCGTGCTCACGATTCAGACCCTGGCCGTTCCCACTTTGCCGTTCGACCGCTTCATGCTGTACACCCCGAACTGGCAGGAGATGGCCGCCTTCCTGGCGGTGATTGCCTACGGGGTGATCGTGTATTCCCTGTCGTTCCGCTACCTGCCGCTGTTCCCGCAGGAGAAAGAGTTGGCGCGCTAATGTTCCCCTTTGTCTACGGATTCCATTGGACTTTCGGAAATCTGGTCTTTCTGGGCGTCTTCTTTTCGGTGCTGGCCGTAATTGCCGCCACCGTGCTGGTAGCGCTGGTGCGCGCGTTTAAGGCGAAACGCGAACTCGAGCAGATCCGCTGGCACGCGGATTTCAACGACCTGCCGCGGCCGGACCGCCACTGCCGCCACGATTACGACGGGACAATTCCCGGGCGCGTCTGCGGCAACCTGTTCGAGTGCTGGGCCTGCGAAAAGCACGCCGAATTGCTGGCCTCGGCGAAAAACGAAGAACCGAAACCCGCCGAGGAAGTAGTGAGCGGCATGCGGGTGCCGCTGGACCGCTACTATCATCGCGGGCACACGTGGGTACGGCCGCAGGAGGATGGCACGGTGCTGGTGGGCCTGGATGAACTGGGCCGCCGCATGGCCGGCAGGCCGGAAGAGGTGGAACTCCCAGCCCCGGGCGCCCGCGTACGGGTAAACGGGACAGCGTGGCGCTTCGCCCGCAATGGCGGCAACGCGCGCGTGCTCTCGCCCGTGAATGGCACGGTGGTGGAGACCGGCGGCGCGCAGAGCGACTGGTACCTGCGCGTTCGGCCGGACACCCCGCGGTGGGATCACACACACCTGCTGCGGGGCTCCGAAGTACGTCCGTGGATGAGCCGCGAGGTGGACCGGGTAGGCGGACTGGTGGGCATGGCGGCGGCCGATGGCGGCGTGCTGGTGGAGGACGCGCCCGCGGCCCTGCCCCGGGCCGATTGGGATGCAGTCTGGGGCGGCGTATTCCTGGAACCGTAACCGGATTCTGGGATTTCTGTGGCTGGCGCTCGCCACCCCCTCACGGCGGCGCCCCTGGTGACGGCAAAAGATGCTCTACCTGTGCGAACAGTCCAGGCACCACGGATCGTAGCTCACCGCGGGATTTCGTAGCGCTTGATCTTCTCGTAGAGCGTGGAGCGGTCGATGCCCAGCACGGCCGCGGCCTCTTTGATATTCCCGTGCGTGCGCTCTATGGTGGCGCTGATGGCCTGCTTCTCGATTTCCTGCAAGCTCATGTTGGGCGGCACGCTCCAGGAGTTGCGGGCGGCCATGCCGCGGGAAAGAAAAGCGAAGTCCTCATCCGTGAGGACGCGGTTGCGGCAGGTCACCATGGCGCGCTCCACGGCATTTTCGAGTTCCCGCACATTGCCCGGCCAGTCGCAATCGAGCAGCACCCGCAGGGCGCCCTCGGAGAGCCCGGTGATATCCTTGCCGAGTTCGGGGGAGAGCCGCTCCACGAAATGCCGGGCCAGCAGGGGGATGTCCTCCCGCCGTTCGCGCAGGGGCGGGATGCGGACCTCGATTACGTTGAGCCGGTAGAACAGGTCGTCACGGAAGCGGTCCTCCTGCACGGCCTGGCGCAGGTCCACATGAGTGGCCGCGATCACCCGCACGTCCACCTGGATCTCTTCGGAGCCGCCCACGCGATAGAAACTGCGCTCCTGCAACACGCGCAGGAGGTCGCATTGCAGCTTCGGTGAGATGTCCCCGATTTCGTCCAGGAAAATGGTGCCCCCGGCGGCCAGTTCGAACTTACCTTTTTTCTGCTGCGCGGCGCCGGTGAAGGAGCCCTTTTCGTGCCCGAACAATTCGGATTCGAGCAGGGTTTCGGCCAGGGCCGCGCAGGAAACCGCCACGAAAGGCCTGGCGGCGCGGTCGCCGGAGTTGTGGATGGCGCGCGCGATCAGTTCCTTGCCGGTGCCGCTTGCCCCCTGAATGAGCACCGTGCTTTTTAAACTGGCGATCTCCTGGATGAGCTCGAAAATTTCATGCATCTTCGGGCTCTTGCTGACAATGTCCTGGAAACGGTACTGCCGGGTCAGCTTCTTGCGCAGAATGGTGTTCTCGCGCTGCAAATTTTTGACTTTGATGATGCGCCCGGCCAGCAGCGAGATCTCTTCGGGGTTGCACGGCTTGACGATGTATTCCTGGGCTCCCTCCTTCATGGCCGTGATCGCCGTATCGACGGTGGCATAGGCGGTGATGATGATGATGGATGCTTCCGGGTGCATCTTGCGGATCTCCATCATGGTCT
>JAMCRM010000099.1:0-2905 GCA_023380575.1 Acidobacteriota bacterium
CCGGCGAATCAACTGGAACTGGGCGGCATGGTAGGTGGAGTTCCCGTTCGAGGTCTCATAGATGAAACTGTGCGGCAGCAGCGACTCCGGTATGCCCGGCGGGACCGAGTTCGGGATGAACTGCTGATCCAGCCGCGTGCCCTTGGTGCCCTGGTAGCCGGCGGTCCCGAACATTCCGAACGGAAGGTCGTGCTGCACGGTAAGGTTCCAGATCTGCGCATAACCGATCCGGTAATTCGGGTCGATGGCGTAAGTGTTCCCCGCCAACTGGTTGGATGCCAGCAGAAAGGCATTCTGGATGCTCAGGGGGTTGGCCGGGGAACTGGTCGCACTAAGCACGCTGGCGAATGGCGGCTGCTGCGCCATATTGTTGGCGATGAGGTTGTACACCGAGGTGTTGTAGTACATGCCGTATCCGCCGCGGACCACCAGGGAGTGGCTGGTGGAAGGCCGCCATGCAAACCCGAAGCGGGGCGAGAAGTTGTTCCAGTCCGGCCGGATCAGCGAGTTCGGCAGGCTGCCGGAATAAGTCGCCGGCTGGCCCGGTTGGACCGGCGTTACGGCTGAGAACCCCGGCGCAATGTCCAGGTTTGCCAGGCGTCCGTACAACTCGGTCATCGGCGCGGTGTAGTCCCACCGGAGCCCGAAGACGATGCTGAAGTTGGTACGGATGCGCCAGTCGTTATTCGCGAAAAGGCTATAGGCCGAGCCGCGGAAGTATTTGTCCGGGTTGCCGTATCGAATGGAACTGGAGGCGGGCATGCCGAGCAGGAAGTCGGCCAGGTCGTAGCCGGTGCCGTTTTGGGGGATACCGTTAACCATCGCGCTAGTGAGGTACCCGTTAAACGTGTAAGTGCCGCGCCCGTTGTTGTCGGCAAAGGCATTGAACTGCTGGCGGCGGTAACTGCCGCCGAAGGAGAGGTTCTGGTTGCCGTGAACCCACATCAGCGATTCGGTCAAGGCCCCGGTCTGGTTGCGCGTCAGCGAGGCGTTGCCGTCCGAGAGGTTGGCATAGTTGGTGAAACTCAGGTTGGGAGGCCCCCAGTTCATGGGGTTCTGGGAAGTGCCGGCGATGCCGAGTGATGCCGCCACGTTGTCGCGATTCGCAAAATATGGGGAGGACAGTTGGCGGTTCCGGCTGAACGTGTAGCGCAAGTTGTTGATGAGCCGCAAGGTGATGTTGTGCGACCAGCCGATATTGGCGTTGAGGCCGCGGCCGGAGCCGGTATCGAGGAACTGGAACAAGTTCGGGGAGGTGCGGTTGCTGCTCTCGTAACCGATGCCGCCGTCCAGCCGGTCCTTGGACCCGATACGCAGATTCGAGATGCGGGAGCTGAGGTCGCCGGAGTTGTTCGAACCCGTAAAGGCAGTCTGGTAGTTCCGCGCGGCGAACGGCAGGTTCGGCTGCGGGAAGTACTTCAGCAGGCCCGTCGCGGCGGAATCAATCCGGTTCGCCGGAATCGTGTTGCCGGGAAAGGGTATGCCCGTAGCCGGATCGAAAACCGTTACCGGCCTTCCTTGAACCATGGTCTGGGAGAAATCTCCCGCGCGCTCCAGGGCCGACGGCATGTTGACCGGCTGCGAAATCGTGCCCGTCCGGCTGCGGTCGAAACGGTAGTTAAACATGAAAAAGATGCGGTGCTCCGGGCTGACGAGCTTGGGAATCTGAAGCGGGCCTCCGAACATGAATCCGCCGCGCGCATCGGCATAGGATGGTTTGTCCACGGCGGCGCCGGTGACGGAGAAGCTCCGGGCGTCCCAAAACGAGTTGTTGAAGCCCAGGAACACGTTGCCGTTGTACATGCTCCGGGGGTCTCTGCGGGCGTTGCCGAACACCGTGGAGTCGCGGCGGTCCCGCCAGTCGTGGTGGTCTTGCGGTCCGCCCCTGTCGGAATGGCCGCCGGGCCCGCCGAACCGGCTGGGACCACCGGGGCCGCCGGGACCTCGTCCGGGAGGCCCGCCGCCCGGCCCCCCCGGTCCGCCGGAAAACCGCCGGTCACCACCCTCGCCGCCGGGCAGCCTTGGCTCGCCATCGGTGCCCGCACCGCCGGGTCCCCGCATGAGCATTCCTTCCGGGCCTCCCATGGGTCCCATCCCCATGCCGTGCATGCCGAAGCCCCAGTCGTTCTCCTGCGGCATGCCTAGCGCGCTGCTCATGCTGCCTTGCACGATGAAGGAATTCTCCGCACTCTGGTTGAGGTTGGCAATCTCGTCGCTTCTGATGGTCCCCTCGCTGCCGAAGGCCCCGGTTTCAGCCGACTGGTTTACATCCAGGCGCTGGAAGCCGTCCTGTTGCAGCAGCGACGGCCGACGGTCGGTTGCGGTTTCGCCTCCGCGAACTGCCGTTCGATCATTCCGGCCCTGCGGGCCACCCATGCGTGCCTGCGCGCCTGCCGGCGGCGCTCCCGCCGGGCCTGGCCTGCTGACCGCCACCGCCGGGGGCGGCGCCGCCTGGCTTGTGGGGGCCTTGGGCTGCAACGCGGCATCCAGAGCTTGCACAGTCAGGAACTTCAGCTCCCATTCCGGGGCGGGCGTAACCGGCGCCACCCCGACCTGCTGCACCATCTTCTCGAATCCGAGCGCCTCTACCTCCATGGTCCAGGTGCCGTCGGCCAGGTCGGCGAAACGGAAACCGCCGCGGTCGTCGGTGGTGGTAATCACCTTTTTGTCGCCCTGTACCGCGGTGACGGTAGCACCCGGAAAAGGCAGTCCGTTGCATTTGACGGTTCCGTGATATTCGGATGCCATCATCGAGCAGAGCGCCATCGAAATGGCTATCAGGTGTCCAAAGTATGTAAAAGTGCGTGTCGCGGCCATGTTCAGCGTCCAAATGGAAAGGTACCGCCCGTGTGGGGCAGGTTTCAGCGGCATCCAAAGCTTTACGTTCTTAACCTATTCTTAACCC
>JAMCRM010000099.1:2955-7223 GCA_023380575.1 Acidobacteriota bacterium
TCCGGCCAAAGCGGTAACCCTGATGAAAGAGGAGGTCAGGCTGGGCATTTCCGATCGTGATCTGGTGCAGCAACGATGCGGGTTCCGCTCAGCCCGTTGCCGAAACGCACTGGATAGGGGCAGAGCTTCGTCAACGCTTAGTCACGTCAAGCGGATCGGTCCCTGGATTCGCTTCAGCGTGCGGCGCAGGCCGCCGCCAATGATTTCGAAGCCTTCCGCGACGCGGTCTCCGGCGACCCTTCCGTCTGAGCCAGCAAGACGCTTCGCTACTCTGTCCGCAATAGAACGGAATTGCTTTCAACTCCGTTTACCCGCACTACAACCTGCAAGTCCGCCGCGGCATTGGATTCGGGAACGCGAAACCGCACCGCATTCAGGCCCGCGGCCTGCGTGGCCGTGCCGGCGTACACGGGAGTCACGACGGCGTCACCGACGACAACTTCGACAGGGTCGGCCAAACGGAATTCCGGCACCTCGGGCAGCGCGAAGCCATCCGGAGGCGTGCGGTAGTATGGTCCGAGACCCGTCCCGAAGATCGTGATGGTTTCGCCGTTACGCACGCTGGCGCCGGGTGCTAAGGGCTCGCCGTTCTCGCGAACTGCCACCGCGAACTGGCGCCCTTCCACCTCCTTGAAGAACAGCCCCGGGGCATTCCGCGCCACTTGAAAGTCCGCAGTTACCTCGGGCTTATCCCCACAGCGGACCGCCAGCCTTTGGGCCCCGATCTCGATGTCCGAAAGCAATTGCGCACGGATTTCCCCCGGCGAGACCATGGCCAGCGGCAGCAGCCTGTCCCCGATCCGCACAGTCACACCGGTCAGGGTCTGCGCCAGGGGATTGTCTGGACTGGTCTCGATCCCGGGGGCGAAGTTCACCCCGAGAATCGAAATGATGGAACCCGGAGCCACGGCGTCGACCGGCGTTTCGGCCGCACCGTTCCTTACTCCTGACGGGGGGACATATGGCACCGCCTCCAGGCGCGCGAAGACACGCTTCGGCGCATTCATTTCAACCACGGCCGTCCGCCGCGTACCAGCGAAATCCCCGTCCCAGCTCACGAAGCGGCTGCCGGGTTGCGGATCGACCTGAATTGTAACCAAAGCGCCCTTTTCGTAGAAGCCGTCCGACGCCTCGGGACTGATCCGGCACAGGGCGAGGTTGGGTGGATCCATCGACACGGCCAAACGGTTCTGCTCTCTGTATGACGCTTCCAGCCGCAGTGGCACCTCCGGAGCTGTCACGTTGTGTTCGGCGCCGCCGCCGTCAGACCAACCCTGGAAGACCCACCGGGAGGCGTCATTCGGCGCGTATAGCTCGGGCGCGGAGATGCGCACCGCGGTCCCCGCGTCGCGCTCGATATTGCACGGCGTGACGCAGTTCTGCCCATCCACGCGTATTTGCATGCCCGCCGGAAGACTCGATACCGTGATCTGCCCCACGGCTTTGTAAGTAGCCATCATCCGCACATCCGGCGGAGCCGATGCCACGGTGTAGTCATAAGCCGCGGGCTGCCCATACGCGTGGACCTGGAAGCGGTATTTCCTGCCCTTCGCATCCGTCTGCTCCAGCGGCGCCGACACCGGGTGAGTGGTCCCTGGGGCCCACCGAAACGTATAGGACGGCCAGTTGTCGCGGTTTTCGATCCGGAGTTTAAGAAGAGGAGGATCGGTTTGAAACGTCACCACCACCCCGGGGACAAACTTGGCCGTCACCGTCGCCCGGTTCGACCCCGCTACCATGTTGAAGTCATGGTTGATCGCCCCACCGTCGCTCCAGGAATCGAAGACCCAGAGGTGGCCATAACTGTCATACTGGTCCGGAAAAGTGCCCAGTGTGTGCGCCGAATCAATTCCCCAGTCGATCGAGAAAGGCGCAATCATCGGGGACCGGTCCGCCAGGATTTTCAAGCCTGGCGGCGACGTGTCGATGGTGACCTGCAACGCCACCGCGGGGCGGAACATCGGGATCGCCGTTTGCGGCTGCATGAGGGGGAAGGATAGCTGGAACGCGTTGCTCGTGGTTGCGAGGCCCGGCAGGGGCGACCATCCCTGGAAGACGAACCCGGCATTGGGATAAGCTTCCAGGTTAATCATCTCGCCTTTTTTGTAGTACCTTTCCGCACTTTGGGTAAAAAGCTCTTTGTTGATATATACCCGGCCGGGAGAAGCCGCGGGGCATCCGGCGTCCGGGCCGGCGCACGCGTAGAAAGACAGGGAGACGGCATAAAGGGTGTCGAAGGAAGCTTTCACGTAAGTCAAATCCCGGTCCGCTGTAATCGCGGGCGACAACTCGGATATAGGCCCGAGATTCGTCGACCATTCCTTAAGCACGAACGTGGTTTTCTGGCGCTGATTCTGGACCGGGTTTGCGGAGAGAATATGCTTGCTTCCCTCCGGCCAGAGCAGCGTCGCCGGTCCTTGGTAGTACACGCCGTCTATCATGATTTGCGCGCCGTCCGCGTCGGCGAACACCCTCACGGAAACGATCCCGCCCTGGGCGCAAAGCGCGCCTCCGAAAAGCGCGAACGCGACAGCCGAACTGAATATCAATGCCCTTGTGCGCGGCCTCATGAAAGTCTCCCTCGGGACGGACACGTCAAAACGCCAGGCTGATGCCGGCCAATACGATGAAATCATGCAGCCACCCGCTCACCTTCCCTTGCGGTGGCCGCGGGGTGATCACATTGGTCGGGAAAGGGGTGGTGTGGTCCCGGAAGTCCAACCGCAGCAGTGCGTGGTTTCCCGCCTTTATCTTCACCCCGCCCCCGATGCTCACCAGAGGGTCGAACTCGTGAGTATGAGTGAGCAACGCGATGTTACTGAGCGGCTGGAAAGCCGATTCCCGCCCCGTGCCGCGGTATAGCTTGGCCCCCGCTCCGGCGGCAAAGAATGGACGGATGGCCGAGCCTTGGCGGGTGCCATACACGAGCAGCTCGTACGAGAAGGCGTGGGAGTCGCCGCTCATGGTCGCGGCGTCGTTAATCTTCAGGCCGCCGAACGAGTAGAGATAGCGCGCCTCCCCGCCGAGGTACCGACGGATGTTCTGCGTGCCCACCACACTCACGCCCGCGCTTGAGGCAAACCCCACCGTCGCACTCCCGGCCGGGCTGGAAGCCGTCACGTTGCGGTAGGCGCCGTAACTGCCGGCCCCGCCTACCTCCCAAGTCTGTGCCAGGCAGAGCGGCGCTACTATCAAGACGAACAGAGGAATGCCTGCTTTGATCGGATTCTTCATTTCTCTTCCCTCAATCCTCGGGTGCATCCTCGGGGTTCGCGTTCGTGGACCAGTACGGCTTCCGGACCACGGCGGCCACAACGGGCAACGGGAACATCCAGCGGGTGAACCTGGCGAGCGGGACGGGCATTCTGATGACCCGGATAGTGGAAGCGCCGCTTACGGGCACGATGGATGCCGTCTTTACCCGCACCCTGGCAACCGTGCAGGACCGGAGCGCGCTGATTGCGCTGACGGTTTCCGGATTCACGGTGCTGCCGTGGAACTACGATGCCGCGGTGGCTCCGCCGCAATTGCAGCAAGTGGTGAACGCAGCCGACATGTCGTCGCAACTGGCTCCGGGCGGCCTGATCGCGGTTCTCGGCCACGATTTGAGCCCGGTCAACATCGCTACAAAAGAGGTTCCGCTTCCCACTGCCCTGGGCGAATCGTGCCTGAGCGTGAACGGGGCGCCGGTGCCGATGCTGTTCGCATCGTCCACGCGGATCAATGCGCAGTTGCCCTTCAATGTGGACGGGAGGGCGGCCATGGTGCTGCGCACGCCGGGGGGCGTGAGCGACACTCTGAACCTGATGATTCTGCCGACGGCGCCGGGCGTATTCCGGGACGGGACGGCGGGCACGGATACCGGTATCGCGATGGTGATGCGGTTGAAGGACAACCAACTGGTGACGCCATCCAACCCGATTCATCCGGACGATCAGATCATGATTTACCTGACAGGTATGGGGAAGACTTCGCCGGAGGTAGAGGCCGGAACACCGGCGCCGTCCGATCCAGCCGCTGTTACGCTGATCGAACCGGCCGTCACTCTGGGCGGACTGAATCTCCCGATTCTCTACTCGGGGCTGGCTCCGGGGCAGGTGGGAGTGTACCAGATTCAGGCGATTGTGCCGTTCCACGGTGTGCCGCTGGGGTTCGATGTGCCGCTGACGATTTCGCAAGGCTCATCGAGCACGACCCTGACGGTGCGGGTTGTGGATTGAGGGAAGAGAAATGAAGAATCCGATCAAAGCAGGCATTCCTCTGTTCGT
>JAMCRM010000100.1 GCA_023380575.1 Acidobacteriota bacterium
TGCACGTTGAATACGGCGTCGGCCCGGCTATATGACGTGGGGAGCACGGACCTGGCTTGGGAGGTGGGAAGAACAAAATCCGGCACTACCACGCCCAGGCCGAAGCGCGCCGGCAATTCCAGGCGCACGGCCCGCGCCACGCCTCCCGTATCGATGGCGCTGGCCACGATGGAGCCGAGCGTGCATGCGGCTACATTGTCCGGGTGGCCCTCCAGGCGGGCGGCCTCGTCCAGAAGGCGCAGCGGCTTCCAGCGCAGTTCCAGCAGCACATCCGCGATGACCACTCCCGCGGTTAGCGCGGCGGCGCTCGAACCCAGCCCTTTGCCGAGGGGAATTTCGTTGTGCACCATTAGTTCGATCGCCGGCAGCGGCCTGCGCACCTGTTCGGCCACCGCCAGGGCCGTTTGCCAGATCAGGTTATCGGCGCCCGTGGGAATCGACTGGCAGTCGCGCCCGGTCACCGTGATGGTGAGCTGCGCGGCGGGACGGAAGCGGCATTCCAGATAGATCCCCAGCGCCAACCCGAGCGCGTCGAAGCCCGGCCCGATGTTGGCACTGGACGCGGGAACCTTCACCCTTGACCATGGCATAAATCGCATTATCGCAGACTGCGCGGGCGGCCCCGCCTTTCAAGCGACAGTGGCGGCCTCTTCGAGGATCAGTTCGCCTTTATCGGCATTGAGCGCGGCGCGAATGCCCAGCGGCAGAGTCGCCTGGTCGTCCGTGTGGCCGAACGTCAGCCCGCTCAGCACCGGCCCTTGCAGGCCGCCCAGAATATTGTCCAGCACCTCGCCCAGTGAAAACGTCGATTCGAAAGAGGGCTGGTAGTCGCGCGGCCGGCAGTCCTGGCACTCACCAAACACGATGCCCGCCGCGGCTTCCAGTTTGCCAGCCAGGCGCAGTTGCGTCAGCATGCGGTCGATAGAATAGGGCTCTTCACCCACGTCTTCGAGGAACAGGATGCGGCCGCGCGTCTCGATTTCGAAAGGCGTGCCCATGGTGGTGGAGATCAGGGTCAAGTTGCCGCCGGCGAGCGGCCCCCGGGCTGTGCCGGGCCGGATCGTGCGCAATGTGTGGGCCGGCCGCAGCGGGTCGGAATCGGGCGGGTTGGTGACCACGCCCATCGGCTGCGGCGAAAACAGCGCCTTGCGAAAGAGGTCGCGCGTATATTCGGAGAATCGCGACAGCACCACCGGCCCATGAAAGGTCACCAGGCCGGCTCTCTTGTGGATGGCCAGGTGGAGCGCGGTGATGTCGCTGTAGCCGAGGAAGATTTTGGGATTGCGGCGGATCAGGTCGTAGTCGATGCGGTCCAGCAGTTGCTCAGCGCCATAACCCCCGCGGACGGCGAACACGGCCTTGACTTCCGCATCGCCGAACATGGCATGCAGGTCGTCCAGCCGCTCTTGAACGGTGCCGCCCAGGTAGCCGGCGCGCTTGCGCACGTTGCGCCCCATCTTCATGCGCAGGCCGAAATACTCGATGGTGCGGGCGGCCAGGGCCAGCCGGTCCGGATCGGATACGTAAGTGGAAGGAGTGATCAGCCCGACGGTGTCGCCGGGGTGCAGCGCCTTGGGGCGCAACAGGGGTGCGCTGGCGCCCGGCTGATAAAGCAGCGCGCCCGCCGTGGCGAGAAAGGATCTGCGTTGCATACGGGCCTGGGGCGAGGCATGCCTCGCCCCTACCAACTCACACTTCCATAATTTCTTTTTCTTTGGTCTTGGCGGCCTGGTCCACTTTGCCCATGTACAGGTCCGTCATCTTCTGGATCTCGTCCATGGCCCGCTTCTCGTCGTCCTCGGTGGCCTTCTTGTCCTTCACGAGCTTCTTGACCGCTTCGTTGCCGTCACGGCGAACATTGCGAATGGCTACGCGGTGATGCTCGGCGGCGTGATGCAGGCGCTTGACCAGTTCCTTGCGGCGGTCCTGCGTAAGCGGGGGAATCGGCAGGCGGATGACCTTGCCGTCGTTGGCCGGGTTGAGTCCCAGGTCCGAAGCGCGGATAGACCTCTCGATGGCGCCGATCTGCGAGACGTCCCACGGCTGGATGGTAATCAGCGAGGGCTCCGGGACGTGCAGATTGGCCAACTGGTTCAGCGGAGTCGGCGTCCCGTAATATTCCACGCGAATGTGGTCCAGAATGCCCAGGGAGGCGCGGCCCGTGCGGATCGATGCCATTTCGTGCTGCAGATCCGCCACCGCCTTCTCCATGCGGGTTTTCAGGTTTGCTTCGACGTCCTTAACGGAGTTGAATGCCTGCCCGGTGGGGGCGGCTGAATGTTCAGTTTTCATAGCGGCTAATGAATCAGCGTTCCGATGGCTTCGCCCATCGACATTCGCATTATATTGCCTTTGTGGTTCAGATTGAACACGATGATGGGGAGTTTGTTGTCCCGGCACATGGCGATGGAGGTCGCATCCATCACGCCCAGGGCTTTCGAGAGAACTTCCAGGTAGGAGATTTCCCGGTACATCACCGCGTCCGCAAATTTCAGGGGATCCTTATCGAACACACCGTCAACGCGTGTGGCCTTGGCGATCACTTCCGCTCT
>JAMCRM010000101.1 GCA_023380575.1 Acidobacteriota bacterium
TAGAGGCGCCAGTTGCGCCGGATGCGCTGAATCGGTGAGAATCCCGGCTCCGGAGCCCAGAACCAGTCCGTCAACAGCAGTAGCGCGGGCAACACCGCTGTGTGCTCCTTCGTCGTCGCCGCGGCGCCGAACAGCAGCAGAACTCCCGCGGCTACCGGCCACGAAACAGCGCTCGAGCGGCGATAGAGAAACAACGCGAACGCCGCGTAGAAGAACATCACACTCAGCGCCTCCGAGCGGCTCGCGACATACGCGACCGATTCGGTCTGCACCGGATGCAGCAGGAATAGGCCGCCTGCGAACGCCGCAAGAATCTCGCGCGTTGCGTCCTTGGTCCCGGCCCAGCCCAACAGCCGCCTCCCGATCAGGAACACGAGCACGGCCGTGATGAAGTGAAATAGCACGTTGAACAGGTGATACGAGAGTGGATGGAGCTGGGAGATGCGGAAATTGGCCCAGAAGCTGAACATCAGCAGCGGCCGGACGCCCACGAACCAGTTGTGCAACGGCTGATCCGCGAGCGCCGGGTCCGTGAACGGCAGATACTGGTCGTCGAATACGAAAGGACCCCGCAGCGCGGGGCCGTAAGCCTCCAGCACTGCGATGAGCGCGCCCGCGAGCGCGAGTGCCCAGTGCCACCAGCGGATCCCGCCCGCGGCGCGGGACGGGGTGCACGGCAAGCCGCCGGGGCCGGCCTGTTCAGTTTGTCGTCTGCGTTTTTTCATTGGCGGATTGCAGATGATACTCGAGAATGGCGACGCGCTGGGCCAGCGCGATGTTGGCGTCCTTCAGTTCGGAAATCGTGATCGACACGCGATAGAGCACTAGCAGAAACAGGCAGCCGACAAGCGCCAGCAGAGCCAGCGGCGGATCGCTGATTCCGAGGAGCCGGGCGATGTTCGCCATCACCCAGTCGAAGCGCGAAAACACCAGCAGGGTGACGGCGGCGCCCAGCCAGCTTACCGAATACTCCACCCGGATGTGCGCGCGGCGCACCGATGCCAGGATCAGGATGATGAGCACGAGGCTCAGTCCTGTCATGAAATTCGAAAGGCCATTCACGGCTGTTTCCTCCTGTGCCGCCGTTCGTACTTCAGCACATTCACGAACACTCCCAGCAGGACATGGACGATATAGTAGAGCGATTTCAGCGCCGTGATCGTGCTCTTTCCCCCCTTGCGGGGGCGCATCGTGCAGGGCACTTCGACAAACTGGAAAGCTTTTCTCTGGAGCACGACCAGCGCTTCGATTTCCGGATACTCGAGCGGAAAGCTCCTGCTGAACACCCCCAGCGCGGCGCGATTGACGCCGACGAACCCGGAAGTCGGATCGTGGACCTCTTTCCCCAGGATGGGGCGCAGAACGAGACGGAAGAACCGAATGCCCAGCGTGCGCACGATGCTCGTGTGATTGCCATTTTCCTCGACGAACCGCGAGCCGATCACCATTTGGCAGCCGGAGCTTTGCAGCGCCTTGAAGATGATCGGGATGTAGCGCGGGTCGTGCTGGCCGTCCCCGTCGATGCGGATCACGTACTGGTAGCCGAGTTCGAACGCCAGTTTGTATCCCGCCTGCACGGCGCCGCCCAGGCCCAGGTGGTGCGGCAGCAAAATCACCTCCGCGCCCGCGGCGCGCGCGAGCGCTGCCGTGGAATCGACCGAGCAGTCGTCGATCACAAGCACCGGGACGCCGGGAACAATCTCCCGGATCTCGCGCACGACTCCGCCGATCGCGGCCTCCTCGTTGAAAGCCGGTACGATGATCAGCAGCGACTCCGGGAGTGATCCAGCGGTCCTCACAACACGGCTACCTGCCTCGGTGAAATGGAGTGGGCCTCGAGCAAAGCGCAGAATTCGCGCGTCGTGATCCTGGCCCGTTTGCGGATCTCGCGGCGCTGCCGCCGGAGCGCGCGCACGTGGTACAGAAGGGAGCAGTGGGCGCGCAGCACGATGAACACGAGTTGGAGGGGGTTGTTCTCTTCACTGCGGAAAGCGGCAGCGCTGCCCTTACCGGTGAAGATCGAGAAAGCGTGCCAGAAATAGCGTTGCAGCGTATACCAGGGACACCGAAGCAGCACGGATCCCGGCATGTTTTTCACCACGAGAAACAGCCTGTTCCGCTCGACGTAATAAGCCTTCAGTGGCGATGCGCGCCCGGCCGTCTGTGAATAGCGGTGTTCGACGATCGCCTCCGGCGCATAGATACACTTCCAGCCGGCCCAGCGGGCGCGCAGGCCGAGATCCGAATCCTCGCAATACAGGAAAAAGCGCTCGTCGAACAGTCCGGTTTCTTCGAGCATGGCGCGGCGGTAGAGCGCGGCGGAGCCGCTGGGGAACAGGACATCGCCGGCGCATTGATAGCGGTCGGGCGGCTCCATGTGGCCGCGTTGTTTCGTGGTGCCATCGCCCGAGATCAACATGCCCGCGGAGTCGAGCCGGCCGCTGCCGTACAGCCGCACCTGCGACGCACACATGCCGGCCTCCTGATGGTTCTCCATGGCGCCCAGCAGTGCGGCGATCCAATCGGGATGTGCGATTGCGTCGTCGTTCAGCGTCGCCAGGAACGGGGCGCGCGAACGCCGTAACGCCAGATTCACGGCAGCGCCAAAGCCGACATTGCGGCTGTTCTCGATGATCGTTGCGCCGTAACGTTCGGCCTCGACTTGGCGTGCAAGCTGCCTGCCGCTGTTGTCCACGACCACCACTTCAAAATCCCGCCGGCTCTGGGTCACCAGCGACAGAAGGCAGTCGAGCAACGGCTGCCCCGCGGCGAGCGTTGGGATCACGACGGTGACTCGAGGCTCGGACAAGCTTCGATTTTAACGTACCCGCCACCGTCCCCCGCCACTCCAAAAACCCGGGACAGTACACTCATTTCCAGTTTTCCACTGCCGTCGCCTCGCCCCGGCCGGCCACCCCACCCAAAAAACCGCCCGTCCGATGATACATGCGGTGGTAGGATCAGAACTTATGAACCCTTCCCTGAACCGGCGGCACTTCCTCGGCGCTGCCGGCGCGAGCGCTGCGACCCTCGCTGGAGTGGGCGGCGCGGCCGAGGCGGCGAGCGCCCGCCCGAACGTCATCATCTTCTTTACCGATCAGCAGAGGTGGGATACCATCGGCGCCTACGGCTGCCCGATGGATCTGACTCCGAACCTCGACCGCGTGGCGGCAGCCGGCGTCCGGTTCCACAACGCCTTCACCTCCCAGCCCGTCTGCGGACCCGCCCGCAGCACGCTGCAGACCGGTAAATACCCGACTTCTACCGGCGTCATTCACAACGGTCCGACGCTCAGAGATGACGAAACGACCCTCGCACAGCTCTTCAAACGCCAGGGATATCAGACCGGCTACATCGGCAAATGGCACCTCGGCGGGACCGTGCGCCAGCCGGTCCCGCTGGAGCGCCGCGGCGGCTACGACGAGTGGTGGACCGCCGCCGATGTGCTGGAGTTCACGTCGATGCCGTACGAAGGCTACATCTACGACGCGAACAATCAGCAGATGAAGTTCTCCAACCAGTACCGGGTGGACTTCCTGACGGACTTGGCGGTCGATTTCGTGCGGCAGAAAAAGTCGAAGCCGTTCTTCCTGTGCCTTTCCTACCTGGAGCCGCACTTCCAGAACTCGACCAACACGTTCATCGCGCCGAACGGCTACGCCGACCGCTACCGCAATAATTTCTGGATCCCCGGCGACCTCACGCCGTACCCGGGCGACTGGAAATCGCAGTTGCCCGAATACTACGGAATCATCGCCCGCATCGACGAGTCCTTCGGCAG
>JAMCRM010000102.1:0-667 GCA_023380575.1 Acidobacteriota bacterium
GAAGACGCGGAGCGCATCATCAACGGCATCTGGCGCGTGGACGTGCGCCCGGTCGCGAATTTTCCGGACAAACCGATCACGTTGATTCCTCCGTACCCCAGCCTGCCGATGGAAATGGTCTACCCGCGCGTGCCCCGGACCGGCATCGCCGAGGTCTATCTGCGCGAATCCGGCAAGAGCCGTATCGTGTATTTCCCCTGGGACATCGACCGCATCTTCTGGGAAGTGCTGTGCGTGGATCATGCTAAACTGCTGCGCAACGCGGTGGAGTGGGCGGCGAACGAGGAAAGCCCCGTGACGGTGGAGGGCCCGGGCGTGTTGGACGTAACCGTGTGGCGCCAGAAAGACTCGGTGACCGTTCACCTGGTCAATCTCACGAACCCGATGATGATGAAGGGACCCGCGCGCGAGCTGATCCCCTCGCCGCCGCAGAAGGTCCGGCTGCGGCTGCCGCAGGGGCGGAGAGCGAAAAAGGTGCAACTCCTGGTCAGCGGAAAAACACCGGCGTACCGGGAATTACCGGGGTATGTCACTCTGACGGTGCCGGCGATCCCGGATCACGAAGTCGTGGCCGTCGATCTTTAGGTCACGCCCGCGCCGGATCGACCTTCTCGGTATCGATCTGCAACTCGGCGAAGGCCTTCTGCGCCCTGCGCGGATCGAATTT
>JAMCRM010000102.1:677-4978 GCA_023380575.1 Acidobacteriota bacterium
CTGGAGAGCGCCGCGGCGGCGATCGATTCGGCGTTCACCTCGAAGTGCTTGCGCAGGTATTCGCGGTTGTCGCTGCGGCCGAAGCCGTCGGTGCCAAGGCTGGTGAGACGCCCCGGCAGCCAGGGCGCCACCTGGTCCGCCACGACTTTCATGAAGTCGGTCGCCGCGACGATCGGACCTTCGGCGCCTTCCAATGCCGCGAGTAAATACGGCTGGCGAGGCGGCTGGTCCGGATGCAGGCGGTTCCAGCGCTCGATGCTCAAGGCGTCGCGCCGCAACTCGTTATAGCTGGTGACGCTCCATACGCCGGCCGCGACCTCGTACTTTTCGGCGAGGATCTGCCGGGCGCGGAGCGCCTCGTTGAGAATCGGCCCGCTGCCGAAAAGCTGCACTTGTGCCTTGCCGTTTTCCGCCGCCTGGTAGCGGTAAATGCCCTTCAGGATGCCCTCGCGGACGCCCTCCGGCATGGCCGGCATAGCGTAGTTCTCGTTGTACATAGTGAGGTAATAGAAGCGGTCCTCCTGCTCCTCGTACATGCGCCGGATGCCGTCCTGGACGATGACCGCGATCTCGTACGCATAGGCCGGGTCGTAGGTGATGCAGGTCGGCACGGTGCTCGAAAGCACGATGCTATGGCCGTCCTGGTGCTGCAAGCCTTCGCCCGCGAGCGTGGTCCGTCCAGCCGTTCCACCCATGAGAAAGCCTTTGCCGCGCGCGTCGGCGAATGCCCAGATCAGGTCACCCACGCGCTGGAAGCCGAACATGGAGTAGTAGCAGAAGAACGGGATCATTTCGATGCGGTAATTCACATAGGCCGTTCCCGCGGCGGTGAGAGACGCCATCGAGCCCGCTTCGGTAATACCTTCCTCCAAAACCTGGCCGTCCTTCGCCTCCTTGTAATACAGGAACATGTCGGCATCGTGCGGGCGGTAAAGCTGGCCCTGGCTGGCGTAGATTCCGAACTGGCGGTACAGGGATTCCATGCCGAAGGTGCGGGATTCATCGGGAATGATCGGCACCACGCGCTTGCCGACTTCCGAGTGCTTCATGAGCAGCGTCAGGATGCGGACGAAGGCCATGGTGGAGGATACTTCGCGGCCACGCGAACCTTCGAGCGATTCGGTGAGATACTCGATCGGCGGCACCTGGATTTTCGCGGCCGGGACTCTCCTGCTGGGCATGTACCCGCCCAATTGCCGCCGCCGCTCCTGCAGGTAAACGATCTCCGGACTATCCTCGGGCGGGCGATAGAAGCCGGCGTTGTGGGCAGCCTCCTGCGGAATGGGGATTTCGAAGCGCGAACGGAAGTGCTCGATTTCCTGCTCGTTCAGTTTCTTCTGCTGGTGCGTGATGTTGCGGCCCTCGCCGGCTTCGCCGAGTCCGTAACCCTTGATGGTCTTGGCCAGAATTACCGTCGGAGACCCCGTATGCTCGACCGCCGCTTTATAAGCGTTATACACCTTCTGCGGATCGTGCCCGCCGCGCCGCAGTTTGAGAAGTTCGTCGTCGCTCAAGTGCGAAACCAGGTCCAGCAGTTCCGGATACCTGCCGAAGAAGTTCTTGCGGATATAGTCGCCGCCCTTGGTGACATAGGTCTGATACTCGCCATCGACCACCTCGCCCATGCGTTTGACGAGGAGCCCTGTTTTGTCCCGTGCCAGGAGTTTGTCCCAATCCTCGCCCCAGACGACCTTGATGACGTTCCAGCCCGCGCCGCGGAATGCCGCTTCCAGTTCCTGAATCACCTTACCGTTGCCGCGCACGGGACCGTCAAGCCGCTGCAGGTTGCAGTTGATGACGAAGATCAGGTTATCGAGTTTCTCGCGCGAGCCCAGGGTGAGCGAACCCATGGATTCGGGCTCGTCCATTTCGCCGTCGCCCAGAAATGCCCAGACCTTGCGCGGAGTGGATGCGATGAGCCCGCGGTTTTCCAGGTAGCGCATAAAGCGCGCCTGATAAATGGCGTTTAGGGGGCCGATCCCCATGGACACAGTCGGAAATCGCCAGAAATCGGGCATCAGCCACGGGTGCGGATAGGAGGACAACCCGGGCTCGCCGCGCAATTCGTGCCGGAAATTCTCCAGGTGCGTTTCGCTCAGGCGCCCTTCCAGGTAGGCGCGCGCGTAGACGCCAGGCGAGGCGTGGCCCTGAAAATAGACGAGGTCTCCCGGCTGATCGCCGTACTTGGTGTGGAAGAAGTGGTGGAAGCCCACTTCCAGCAGCGTTGCCAATGAGGCATACGTGGAGATGTGACCGCCGATGCCCGCGTCGTGCTTGTTCTGGTGAACCACCATCGCCATGGCGTTCCACCGCGTCAGGCTCTTGATGCGCCTCTCGATGGCACGGTCGCCGGGGTAAGGGACTTCGCTCTCCACGGGGATGGTGTTCACGTACGGCGTATTCAATTCCACCGGCAGTTCGATCCCGGAGTTTCTCGCCTTCCGGTTCAACCGCTGCAGGAGGTAGGAAGCCCGTTCCGGCCCGGCATCGTCCAGGACCTGTTCCAATGCCTCCAACCATTCCGCTGTCTCTTGAGGATCTCGATCTGTCACGCGCTCTGTAAGTTTTTGATGCATGGGATCTATCTCCATTATAATGTTGCCGTGACTGCTGACTTGGTACCGATGCGCTGGCCCGGCGAGTGGCAGGATCCATCTTCGCTGGCTTTCATCAAAGGTACAGTTGTTAACTTTTTGTTAACTGATGAAGCGACACCGGCCGCCGTGGCCGGAAGCGCGCGCCAGCTTGGGATTACGGTACTCGAAAAGGGAACGAGACCCGCTAACGCAGTCCTGATTCAAGGCGAATGGCCCGGCCTCCGCATCGCCCAGGAGAGAGGAGATGCCTCCGCCGGAGGCCCCACCGGTGCGCCCTGGATCGACTCCAACGGATGGCAGGTCCGCCTGGCAAGGGTGCGGAATCCCGGGAAAGCCGTGTGGGTGGCGGCCGAACCTCCGAAATCCACGGCGGTTCTCAGCCCCGAGTCTCACATCCTGGCAGTGGCCGACACGGCGGCAGACGGGGGCCGCTGGGTTCTTACCCTGGACAGCGCGCTCGCTTCCGGGCTTCGGTCCGGCAACGCCGGGGCGCTTGCCGCCTGGAAAACGATCCTGGGCGCGGCTGGTTTTTTCGCCGCCCGCCGCTCGTGGGATTCCTTCCAGCCCGACGCGTTCCTGGGGATCCTTTCGGATTTTTCCGGCGGCAACGAGTTTTTCAGCGGCGAGCTTTTGAACCTGACCGCGCGGCTGCAACAGCCCTACCGCATCCTGGATAAATCCGGCGGCGTTTCCTTGCATGGCCTGAAAGCGGTGATCTATCCCGACGCGCAACCGCCCGGGGCGGGCTTGCGAAAACGTCTGTTGGGTTTCGTGGAGAGTGGCGGTTTGCTGGTAACGGGAGCGGGCTTCGGCGGATCGGAAGGAAAGCCGCTTTCACCCGACACGCACCCCCGCTATGCGGTGCGCGCGCTCGGCAGGGGAAGAATTGCCGTGGGCGCGCTGGACGACCCGTTTCTCGCAGCCGCGGATGCGCAGGTTCTCATGAGCCACCGCAACGACCTGCTCCGCGTGTGGAACGGCACGGCCATGGGCTGCCATTACACGCTGGCGCCCGGGGGCAAAGGCGCTCTGCTGCAAATCGTAAACTATACCGGCAGACCCGGCACGAATCCCGCATCCGTGCGGGTGGCGGTGCCCTATCGCAGCGCGCGCATCCGGACTTTGGAGAGCCCCGAGCCGGCTCCCGTGAAGGTACTGGCGGGCAAGGATGCCATCGAAATGCACCTGCCGCCGATCTCCGCTTACGCGGCGATAGAATTGAGTTGAGCCTATGGCCTGCCGGTCCACGCGCAGAGAATTGCTGGCCACGGCCGGCCTGTGTCTTGCCCGGCCGGCGCGCAATTTCGCCTATAACGCCCCTACCGCGCGGGTCGCCATCGCCAAATGCGGGACCTACGGCTCTGAACTGCTGCCCGCCATGCAACGGATGTTCGATCAGTTGGGCGGGCTGGGGCGGCTCGTGAACGGCAAGACCGTTGCGATCAAGGTCAACCTGACCGGCAGCCCTACCTACCGGTTGGGCTATCATTCGCTCGAAAATACGCATTATCCGCACCCTCGCGTCATTGCGGCCGCCGTTCACCTGATGGGCAGGGCGGGCGCGCGCCGCATCCGCATTCTCGAAAGTGCCTGGTCCACGGCGGACCCGCTCGAAGAGTACCTGCTACAGGCGAACTGGGAGCCGCGCGACATCCTGAACGCGGCGCCCCGCGTCGAATTCGAAAATACCAATTACCTGCGCCG
>JAMCRM010000103.1:0-555 GCA_023380575.1 Acidobacteriota bacterium
TCGGAGAACAGCGGGAACCGCTTGGTGATGGCGAGATCCCAGTTGTTGACCCCGGGGCCGTACAGCATGTTTACCCCCGCGTTGCCGAAACTGCCCCGCGGGGTGCGCACGAACGCGTCCGTATTGAAGGTCCGGTAGAACGTCTTCTGGCTCTTGTCCAGACGCGGGTTGCCCACCAGGGTCACGCGGGCTCCTTCCGACGAGCCGGTAATGTCCTGCCCGTCAACCGTGCTGAAACCGGGGGTGAACGGGTTGCCGCTCATGAACGAGGTGATGCCGCTCACCTGCCAGTTGTCCAGCACCCATTTCGCCGGGCGGAAACCGGTCTTGGTCCCCACTTTCGGCACGTCGTAGGTGTAGTTGAACACCAGCGTGTGCGGCTGGTCGTAGTTTGTCGGACCATAGTTCCACGACCGGTCCGCGAAGTACGACGTGAGGCCGCCGTTGTCGCCGCTGGATACCGCCAGGGATTTCGACCACGTGTAGGAGACGCCGAATTGCAGCCCCTTGGCGAAGCGCCGGTTGGCCGATACCTGCAGCGAGTGATAGTTGTCT
>JAMCRM010000103.1:565-4717 GCA_023380575.1 Acidobacteriota bacterium
GCCGCGATAGGGCCGGAGGAAATTGTCCTGCAGAGGAGTCGAGGTCTGCGTCGGGTCCGCGTTCTTCGGGTCGAAGCGCGCGAACATGGGAATCGCGTTGATGTTCCGCGCAACCGAGAGGTGCCGTCCCAGACTTCCGACGTATGCCACATCGAAGGTAGTGGTGCGGAGCTGGTGCTGCACGGAGAAGCTGAAGTTCATCACGCTGGGCAGCGCATGCTTGCCCGAGATCACCGTGATATTCGACGGCCCGGTCACGCCCGGGTTCTGCGCATAGGTGTCCAGCGTGCCGTAAAACAGCGTTGGCGTGTAAGTGACCGGAGGAACGCCGGCGGCGTTGTAAATGGTGTTCCCGGTTACTTTGTCCTTGAACATGCCGAAGCCGCCGCGGATGGCCGTCCTGCCGTTGCCGAACACGTCGTAGGCGAAGCCGACTCGCGGTCCCCACCCCAGCCACGGGGTGCTGTACAGGCCCTTCGGCACACCGTCGCCGCCGACCCGGGCGCCGTTGGCGAAATCTCCCGAACTCGGAACGAACAGGCCGATCAGCGGAGCCGGCGCGAGCGTGCCCGTGAGCGGGTCCTTGGCCACGCGTTTATTCGCCGCGTTGCGCGCCGGAACGTACAGCGTGGGAGCCTTCGAGGGGTCGTACAGACCCGGCACGAAGGTGGCCAGAGCGCCGCCGCGGTCAATCGTCGGCGGCACGTGATACATCCGCAGCCCCAGGTCCAGCGTCAGTTTCTTGCCGATGCGCCAGTTATCCTGCACATACCATTCGACGTCCCAGAATATGTAGTCCCCCTGGGCCTGATTGTTGGCTTCCGAGTAGGACAGGAAGTTGCCCAGCAGGGCATTGGCGTAACCGTGGCCGCTGTCGAGCGGGTTGTTGGTGTCCCGCGCGAAATTGAACGCGCCGCGGATCTGCGACCCGGCGGCCTGGAACTTGTTGTTCCATTCCATGTACAGCCCGGCCTTGATGTTGTGATTCCGCCAGATCCTCGTCAGGTTCTCCGTGAACGTGTATCCGGGATCGGGGAGAGCGTCCGGCAGCCGTGCTTCCACCGTCGTGTTCGCCGTGTTGGGCGGCGTGCCGCCGAAGGTCAGCGCCGGAATGTAAAGCGACGAGGGCTTGGCGTCCTTGAACCATTGCGGGGGATTCCCCATGAGCTTCCGGTCCAGAACGCTGGGATTGGTCGCGTAGGTGATCACGTTGTTGAAAGTCCGGGTGAAGGTAACCTCGTTCACCAGGGTGGGGGAGAGCACGTTCGTCGCGTGAACCGCCTGCGCTCTCGCGGGGCGGTCCCACATCACCGGCGTCAGCAGGAAGTTCACGCCGCCCGCCGGCCAGCCTCCCGACCCGGTCTGCAGCAGAAGCTGGTTGAAGTCCTCCAACAGACGATAAAACACCTTGGAACGATGGCGTGATGTTATAGTCCACCCGCACCACCTCCTGGCGCCGCGGCCACCCGCCGCTGGGGATCGTCCGGTAGTTGCGCCGGTACAGGTTCGCCGGATCGGGATCCGTGTAGTTCGGCAGCGGCAGGAAGTTCAGCATGGATTGGCCCAGCTTGTTGATCCGGTCCTTGGGGATGACGTTCCCCGGGAACGGCTGCCCCGTGGAGGGATCCTTTACCGGAATCAACTTGCCGCTGATATCGAAGCTCCGGGAATAATCCCCGTTCCGCTCCAGTTCCGTGGGAACGTTGATGAACTGCGGCGCCCAGTTGTTGCGCGACCCCACCAGTTCCTGTGAGAAGAAGAAGAACAGCTTGTCCTTGTTCCGGTTGAAATTGAGTTTGGGCAGCAGAACCGGCCCGCCGATCGAATAACCGGTGATCCGGTACCGGTATGGGGCCTTCTTGGTGCCGGTGCGGTTGTTGAAAAAATTGTTGGCGTTCAGGCTCTCGTGCCGGTAGAAGTCGTATGCGGAACCGTGGAAGTCCTTGGAGCCCGATTTGGTGACCACCGAAACCAGTCCGCCGGCGTTGCGCCCGTACTCCGCCTGGTAATTGGTGGTCATGATCTTGACTTCCGCGATGGCGTCCATGTTGGGTTCGTCCGGCACGCCGTTGTTGCCGGAGTCCATGCTCGGCATGCCGTCCACCGTCATCAACAGGGATGTGCCCCGGCCGCCGTTGATGTGAATGCTGCCGAGCGCGTTGCGCGCCATGGCCTCGCGGCCTCCCGAAGCGGTATCCACCACGCCCGGAATCGTGATCAGGTAGGACGCGAAATCGCGGCCCTTCACGGCGATGTCGTTCACCTGCTGTCCCGTGACCAGCCCGGACCGCTCGCTGCTGGATACCTGCACCGGCGTAGCCTGGGCCTCCACCTGAATGCTCTCCACAATGCCGCCGAGTTCAAGCGTCAGCCGCCCGAGGCTGCGCACCTCGCCGGCGGTCAGCACCACGTCTCTGATGATCAGAGTTTTGAACCCGCTAGCCTGAATGTTCACATCGTACTTGCCGGGCGGCACATTCGGTACCACGAATGAGCCGTCCGTGCCGGTTGCAAAAGTGCGTGTCGTACCTTTGGCCTGATCCGTCAGCGTGCCTTTCGCATTGACTATGGCCGCGCCGCTCGGATCGATCGCCGTTCCGTTCAAAGTCGTGTAAATGTTCTGGCTGATAGCAATGGTGGCTGCGAGCAGCAGGCAGCCGGCTGCCTTCACAAGACTCATGTTTGTGCCTCCCGGGCCATAAAGATCCCTTGGCGGTCGATAATACTTTATATATTAAGCCGTTGTCAAGGGGCCTCTCCGGCCTCCTGTCGCTCACGCCTCCGCTTCGCTGTTCACCGCCTGAATCAGCGCCTTGATATATCCGTAGCCGAAGGCGAACGATTGCAGGCCGCCCGGATCGCCCGGATGCCGGGGCATGTGATCGGGACAGATCGAACCCGCGAACTGCACGTCGCGCAGGACGCGCATTACGCGGAACAGGTTCACGTCGCCCTCGTCGGGAAAGACTTCCTCGAAATCGCCCAAACCGCCGCGGATATTGCGCATGTGGACCTGGTGCAGCTTGCGCCGTTCTCCCAGGTACCGCACGATGGGCAGGATCTCGCTAGCCGGCTTCTTCAAACCCTCGGCGGCCGTCCCCAAACACAGTTGGAAACCGTTGTACGGGCTGTCTATCACCGACTCGTAGCGCTTGATCGCCGCGAACACCGAGGGCGAGTCCCAATTGTCCGCGCCCTGATAGCCCAACGGCAGACCCGGCGGGTCGTAGGGATGGCAGGCCATCTTCACGTCGGCCTGTCTCGCCGCCGGGATCACTTTTTCCAGGAAGTGGCCGATGCGCTCCCAATACTCCTCCGCGCTCACCCTGCCGGCTTTGCCCACCGGCAGATCCCGCCAGTTGTCTTCCAGTTTGAACCCGGCATACCGGACACCGCCGCGTCCCGTGGTATGCCGGTTGCGCCGGATCGGGATCACCGTCCAGTGATAGCTGATCACCTTCACGCCCACACGCGACGCTTTCTGAATATTGCCGGCGATGACCTCGAGCGCCCGGTCGCGCTCCGGCCCCCTGGGCAGCACGATGTAGCCTGGGTCCATCCGGATGGCTTCGAGCGTGACACCGGATTGGTCGCAGTCGTCCTTCATCCTGCGCAGTTCGTCGAAGTCCCAACCGCCGTCCGGCGCGCGCTTGCGTATCTGTGCCGTGAGATGCCTCACTCCGCAGCGCAGGTTGTACTCCAGGTTCTCCTTTGAGGTGATGCCGGGACCGGCCACGGAGTGGTAATCGCCCCCGACGTGCATCAGCAGGTTCTTCCGCCGCCCGCCGGCGGCGCCGGCCATACCGGCGATCGCCGTCTGTGCCAGTTCCCTTCGATTCATCATGCGCTCTCCATGGTAATCGATGCCGCACGCCCCTGCGGCAACCGGCGCCGGGGCGCGGCAAAGATGCCGCAGGCTCTTTTTCCTGATGCCGAAGCGCATCGCAGGCGGCCCCTGAGGCCCGCGCGCCGCATCTGGCGGCTGCCGCTCCTTTGCTCTCAACGCGCGCTGCCTGGCAGCCGGCGTGCACCACAGCCCCGTGGAAGGAGCCGGTTCGCAGGGCCGGAACACGGCGACGGAAAACAGAAATGCCCTGCTTCGCCTGGAACTGTGCCGCTATCTCGCGGCACACCCCGAGGCCAGGACATCGG
>JAMCRM010000104.1 GCA_023380575.1 Acidobacteriota bacterium
AACTCGCGGCCGAGCAGCGCCGCTCGCACCGCCTCTTTGGCGTTCATGGCGCCGGACGTGTTGGGGATGAGGGTGATGCCCTTCAAGCCGGCCAGCGGTCCATAAATATCATCTTCCGCCCGCTCGCGGTTGAAGCGCCGCAGCGCCACCGTCACCAGTTCCGTCCCGGAAGCCCGGATAGCGGCCAGCATGGTCTCCACGCTGGAAAACTTCCCGGTCCCTAACAGAAGCCGCGAAGAGAAAGTGCAGTTGCCGAGTTCAAAGTCGCCGCCCATGTTCAGCCTCCCGCCGAAATCGTCAGTACTTCCACTTCATCGTGCTCGGCAAGGCGAACGGAATTCCACCGGCTGCGGGGCACGACATCGCCATTGATCATGACCGCCACCGTGAGGGGGTTGGCCCGCAACTCGGCGAACAGTTCGGGGAGGGTCCCATGGCCCTCATGCACATGCGACTGTCCATTTAGAACCAGGTTCATGGAATGAATGATTTAAGGCCAGTATACACCCTGGCTCGCGGCAAGCCCAACAAAATAGGTGCAATAAAACCCTTGACCGATTATTGCGATTTGCCATATAGTTATTACGATCTGCAATATGACGCTCGGCGAAAAGCTTCGGTACCTGCGCGAGGTGGAGGGCACGCTGCGCGGCCTCGGCCGCGAATTGAGCCAACTCGAAACCGCCCGCCTGATCCGCCAGGAGATGGGCAAGTCCATCAGCCAGTCGTATCTTTCGCAGATCGAGAGCGGCGCCCGTCCCCACCTGACCAACAGCAGCCGCATGCTGCTGGCGAAGTTTTTCAAGGTCCACCCGGGTTACCTGGTGGACGATCCGGAGGGCTACCATACCGAATTGCTCTCGGACGTGGGCGCGCTCGAAGACAAACTGGACCTGTGGCTGGTGAGCGGCGCGGAGCGTTTCCGCTCCGATAGAGAGTTCAGCCAGGCGCTGTTGACGGTTGCCAGACACGAGGACTCGCGTATGTGCTTAATCCTGTTGGGGGCGATTCTGGAGAACCCGGGACTGGCCGAACGTTTACTGCAAGTGCTCCAATCGCCCGATACCGAGAGGAGGAATTCACGATGACCTGGTCGGACTTCTATCTGATCTCGTTCCTGGTGGGGTTCGGGCTGAGTCTGGTTTCGCTGCTGGCGGGCAGCGTTCACCTGCACCTGCCGCATCTGGACGCGCACGGCCTCGATTTCGGCCACGGCGACGCCGGGCACGCGGGCGGGAACGGCGAGGGTGTCTCGCCATTCAATCTCGGGACGGTGGCGGCCTTTCTGGCCTGGTTCGGCGGGACGGGCTACCTGCTCTCCCGCTATTACGGAGTCTGGTATCTGGTGGCGCTGGGGGTGGCGATGCTGAGCGGCATCGGCGGCGCGGCGGTGGTGTTCTGGTTTCTGGCCAAGGTCCTGATTTCCCGGGAGGAGAACCTGGACCCGGCGGATTACGACATGGTCGGGGTGTTGGGGAAGCTGAGCATACCGATCCGGCAGGGCGGCACCGGGGAGATCGTTTTCTCCCAGGCCGGCACGCGCCACGCCTGCGGCGCGCGCAGCGATGACGACAGGCCCATCACCAAGGGCGCCGAAGTCGTCGTGACCCGTTACGAGCGCGGTATCGCCTACGTCCGGCGCTGGGAAGACCTGGCGGGAGAGACTGCCGGCCAAGCCCAGGGGGAAGGCCGCAAGGCCTAAAGGAGAACTTCACAATGTCGAGCGAAGTCTTTGTCATTGCAGGGCTAATGGTTTTGGCCCTGCTCTTTCTGATGGCCATGTTCGCGCGCCTGTACCGCAAGGCCGGCCCGCACGAAGCGCTGGTGGTGTACGGGTTCCGGGGCACCCGCATTGTAAAGGGCCGCGGCACCGTAATCTTCCCCATGATCGAGAACTCCCGCGGGCTCTCGCTGGAGCTGATGTCTTTCGACGTCGCCCCGCAACAAGACCTCTACACCCGGCAGGGCGTGGCGGTGACGGTGGAAGCGGTGGCGCAGATCAAGGTGAAGTCGGACCCCGAATCCATCCAGACGGCGGCGGAACAGTTCCTGACCAAAGCGCCGCAGGAGCGCGAAGGCCTGATCCGTCTGGTGATGGAGGGCCACCTGCGCGGCATCATCGGCCAGTTGACGGTGGAAGAGATCGTCAAACAGCCGGAGATGGTGGGGGACCGCATGCGCTCCACCTGCGCCGACGATATGAACAAGATGGGCCTGGAAGTCATCTCCTTCACCATTAAAGAAGTACGCGACAAGAACGACTACATCAGCAACATGGGCCGGCCGGACGTGGCGCGTATCAAGCGCGATGCCGACGTGGCCGCCGCGGAAGCCGAGCGCGACACCGCCATCAAGCGAGCCGAAGCACAGCGCGCCTCCGCCGTGGCCAAGGCCCAGGCGGACCAGGAACGCGTGCTTGCCGAGACGCTCTCCCAGGCCAAACAGGCCGAGGCGCAGCGCGACCTGGAAATTAAGAAAGCCAGCTATCTCGAAACCATCAAGAAGCAGCAGGCCCAGGCGGATAAGGCCTACGACATCCAGACCAACGTCATGCAGCAGGCGCTGGTGGCCGAGCAGATCAAAGTGCACGTGGTGGAGAAGGAGCACGAGATCGACGTGCAGGATGCCGAAATCAAGCGCCGCGAACGCGAGTTGATCGCCACCGTTCTGAAGCAGGCGGAAATGGAGCGGCAGCGCATCGAGACGCTGGCATTGGCCGAGAAGAACCGCGCCACCATCGAAGCCGAGGGCCGTGCCGCCGCCATTCGCACGCAGGGCGAGGCCGAGGCCGAAATCATCTTCAAGAAGGAAAAC
>JAMCRM010000105.1 GCA_023380575.1 Acidobacteriota bacterium
GGCCAGCACCGCCGCCACAATCATGGAGAAGTTCTTGGTATACGCCAGGGGCTTGAAGAGGCGGCCCTCCTGGGCTTCCAGCGTCAGCACGGGAAGGAACGAAACCGCGATCACCAGCAGCGCGAAGAAGCTGGGGCCGCCCACTTCCTTTACGGCGTTGACCACCACCCGGTGGTAGTCCTCCCGGCGCCCGCCGCGCTCCCATTCTTCGAGCTTCTTGTGGGTCTGCTCCACCACCACGATGGCCGCATCCACCATGGCCCCCACCGCGATGGCGATGCCACCCAGGGACATGATGTTGGAGGTCAGCCCCATGGCCTTCATGGGGATAAAAGCGATGATCACGGCCACCGGGATGGTGATAATAGGGATCACCGCGCTGGGAATGTGCCACAGGAACAGCAGGATCACCGCCGCCACGATGACCAACTCCTCCGTGAGGGTGTGCTTCAGATTATCAATGGAGCGCAGGATCAGCTCGGAGCGGTCGTAGGCCGTTTCGATCTTCACTCCCGGGGGAAGACCGGGCTCGATGTCCTTAAGTTTCTGCTTGACGCGGTCGATGACGGCCAGCGCGTTCTCGCCCTGCCGCATGACGACGATGCCCGCCACCACATCGCCGGTGCCGTTCCAATCCGCCACGCCGCGGCGCAGGTCGGGACCCAGGGTCACGCTCCCGATGTCTTCGATGCGCACAGGCACGCCGGAAGCGTTCTTCAGCAGCACGATTTTGCCGATGTCGGCGGTCGATTGCGCGTAGCCCCGGCCGCGCACCATGTATTCCGTACCTGTGAATTCCACCAGCCGGCCGCCCACGTCGTTGTTGCCGCCGCGCACCGCCTCCACTACCTTGCTTACCGGGATGTTGTAGGCGGCCAGGCGGTTGGGGTCCACGTTGACCTGGTACTGCCGCACGAAGCCCCCTAGCGGCGCAACTTCCGCCACGCCCGGCACCGCTTTCAGGTAATAGCGCAGATACCAGTCCTGGTAGGAGCGCAGGTCGGCCAGCGAATGCCGGCCCGAGGTGTCCACCAGCACATACTGGAAGACCCAGCCCACCCCGGTGGCGTCCGGACCGAGTTCGGTCTCGACTCCCTTCGGCAGTTTTTGAAGCACGCCCGATAGGTATTCGAGTGTGCGCGAGCGCGCCCAATAAATGTCCGTGCCTTCATCGAAGATGATGTAGACGTAGGAGTAACCGAAATCCGAAAAGCCGCGCACGTCTTTTACGTGCGGCGCGCCCAGCATGGCGGTGACGATGGGATAGGTGACCTGGTCCTCTACGATATCGGGGCTGCGGTCCCACTTGGAGTAGACGATCACCTGCGTGTCGCTAAGGTCGGGCAGCGCATCGAGCGGCACCGTGCGCATGGAATACAATCCGCCTGTCACCGCCGCGCCGATGATGAGAAACACCAGGATCTTGTTGTTGGCCGAGAATTCGATGATGCGGTCGATCATTGCCCCATGCCCCCGGCAGCGGCTTTTAACTGGCTTTCCGAATCGATGAGAAAGTTGCCCGAGGTGACCACGCGCTCACCGGCGCTGAGGCCTTTCAGAATGGGGATGCGGTCGCCCATGCGCTCGCCCGTGACCACCTGGCGAGGCTCGAAGAAGCCGTTGCCGCGATCCACGAAAACGGTCTTGCGCTCGCCCGCATCGAGCACCGCCTCGGCCGGCACCGTAAGGACGCGCGGCCCGGGCACCTCAAACTCCACTTGGGCGTACATGTCCGGCTTAAGCAACAGCTTGGGGTTATCCGCCTCCAGCCGTACCTTGAGCGTGCGGGTGATGGGGTCCACCTGCGGCTGGATATAGGTGACGCGCGCGCGGAAAGATTTGCCGGGCTCGGAGGTAAGCGAAACCCGCGCCGGCTGCCCCACCCGCACTTCGCCGGCTTCGTACTCGTAGGTGTAGAGGTCCATCTCCGGCATGATTTTCTGCTGGGGGAAGACCTTGCGCTCCAGCACGTAACCGGAAGCGGGCGCCGTGATGGTGACGTCGCGAACGGGCTGGCGCGTTTTGAGCACTTGCTCGATCTGGGCATCGTCGAGATCCCACAGTTCCAGGCGGCGGCGAGCGGCCTCCAGCAGCAGTTCGCTGTTGTGGAAGGAGCCTGGAAGGGGACTGTCTTTCATGGTGTCGCGCGCCTTGGCGGCGAGCAACAGTTCCTGCTGGCTGGCCAGGAGGTCCGGGCTGTACAGCGTGAGCATGGGCTGGCCCTTTTGCACATACTGGCCGGTGTAATCCACCATCACGCGGTCTGCCCACCCTTCCGTGCGGCTGTGGACGTGCGACACGCGCGTCTCGTCGTAGGCCACTTTGGCCGCGGCGCGCACCGTTTGCCCGCCCGCGGCGAATTCGGCCTGCCCGTAGCGCACCCCGATCAACTGTTGCTTCTCGGGACTGATCTGAACCGTGCCGGACGGCATGGCGGAAGTGTCTTCGGCGTAGACCGGCTCGAGTGTGTTCCCCGTCTCCGGATTGATACCAGGCTTATCGGAGTGGTGGTCGGGCGCCTGCGGGTCGCGATAATAGAGCACCTTCCGTTCGGGTTGCGCGGCGCCGGGGGCGCCCCCGTCGGCGTATACCGGCTCCAGTTTCATGCCGCAATCGGGAGCGATGCCCGGCTTGTCGGACTTGTAGGCCGGGTGCATGGGGTCCACCCAATAGAGCACCTTGCGCTCGCCTTTGCGCGCGGCGCTCGCCTGCTTGACGGAGCGGAATACGTAGCCGCCGCCGAACGCAGCCGCCAGCAGAAGCAGGATGAAAACGCCCTTCACCACTCGCATTTAGTCCGTAAGGTCCTTTCCGGTCATCTCTTCCAGGCGGCTGAGCGCGGAATAGAAGCTCATCGTTTCCTCGTAGTAGTTCATCTCG
>JAMCRM010000106.1 GCA_023380575.1 Acidobacteriota bacterium
GAGGACACCGCCGAAATCAAATACCTCATGAAACGCGCGCGGCGCACCGGCCTGGCGGCGCGCCAGATGGAGCTGAAAAGCGACAAGCAGACCCTGCACCTGGCGGTTACGGTTTCGGCGCTTGAAGAAAAGCTGACCTCCGGTTTCGTGGTAGTGCTGGAGGATACCAGCGACGTCCTGCGCGCGCAGAAGGCCGCGGCCTGGAACGAGGTGGCGCGGCGGCTGGCGCACGAGATCAAGAACCCGCTCACTCCGATCGCCCTTTCCGCGGAGCGCATCGGCCGGCAACTGCAAAAGCTGGAGGGTGCGCCGCCGGAAACCCTGCGCATCATCAACGAATGCGCGGAAACCATCACGAATTCCGTACAATCGGTGAAGACCCTGGTGGACGAATTCTCGCAGTTCGCGCGCTTCCCCACCGCGCACCCTGTAAAGGGCGATCTCAACGAAGTGGTGGAAAGCGCACTCGCCGTCTTCACCGGCCGGCTGGACGGCATCGAAATCCATACGCAACTGGAACGCGGCCTGCCGGCCGTCAACATCGACAAGGAGCAGTTCAAGCGCGTGATCATAAACCTGGTGGACAACGCCGCCGAGGCCATGCAGGACTCGCTGGTCAAGCGGCTCTTCATCGCCACCCAACTGGCCGCCCCCGACACGGTGGAACTGGTGATTGCCGATACCGGCTGCGGCGTGACGGCCGAGGATAAAGAGAAACTGTTCCTGCCGTACTTCTCCACCAAGGGACGCGGGACGGGCCTGGGGCTGGCCATTGTCAACCACATCATCGCCGATCACAGCGCCCACATCCGCGTGGAAGACAACACCCCGGCGGGCACGCGGTTCACGGTGGAGATTCCCGCCCTGGTGGAAATGGAATGGCCGGCGGTGGGGATATGAAGAAACCACGCGTGCTGGTGGTGGACGACGAACCGGGCATCCGGCAATCCCTGTGCGGCGTGCTGGAGGACGAAGGCTACGAGGCCCAGGCGCTCGAAAGCGGCGAAGCGTGCCTGGAGAAGCTCGTCAATCCCGGCTGGGAACTGGTCTTCCTGGACATCTGGATGCCGGGCATGGACGGCATGGAGACGCTGGCGCGCATTCAGGATATCCCCTTTACCGAGCGGCCGGTAGTGGTCATGATTTCCGGCCACGGCAACATCGAAACCGCCGTCAAAGCCACCAAGTTGGGGGCCTTCGATTTTCTGGAAAAGCCGCTTTCCATCGAAAAAGTCTCGGTGGTGGCGAAGAACGCCCTCACGCACCGGCGGCTGCAACTGGAGAACACCCGCCTCAAGGAAGCCGAGGACACGCGCTACCGCATCATCGGCGAAAGCGTGCCCATGAAGGCCTTGCGGCAGCAGATGGCCCTGATGGCGGGCACCAACGGCCGCGTACTCATCTACGGCGAGAGCGGCACGGGGAAGGAACTGGTGGCGCATGCCATCCACGCCTTGAGCCCGCGCGCCGTGGAACCCTTCGTAGAAGTGAATTGCGCCGCCATCCCCGAGGACCTGATTGAAAGCGAACTGTTCGGCCACAGCAAGGGAAGCTTTACCAGCGCCCATGAGAACAAGATTGGAAAGTTCCAGAAGGCGCATAACGGCACCCTGTTCCTCGACGAAGTAGGCGACATGAGCCTGCGCACGCAAGCCAAGGTTCTGCGCGCGCTCGAGGAGCAGCGCTTCGAGCCGGTGGGCGCCTCCGAATCCATCCAGGTGGACGTGCGCGTGGTGGCCGCCACCAATAAGAACCTGGAGGAGGAGATCGAGCGCGGCAACTTCCGCGAGGACCTTTTCTACCGGCTCAACGTGATTCCCTTCCACGTGCCGCCGCTGCGAGACCGTAAAGAGGACATCCCACTGCTGGCGGACCATTTTCTTCGCGAGTTCACCCAGGCCTACGGCCGCAAACCCAAAGAACTCACGCCGGAAGCGTATACAACCCTCGCGGAGCACCATTGGCCGGGCAATGTGCGGGAGTTGAAAAACATGATCGAGCGCATCGTGATTCTGAACCCGCAGGTGCGGGTGGATGCGCGCCATATTCCCCTGCACGCGGTGCGCCGCACGGTGGTGGAAAGGCCGCTCGATCGCTTTGCCAGCCTGCAGGAAGTGCGCGAAAGCGCCGAACGCGACTACATCCTGCGCAAACTCGAAGAGACCAGCGGCAACGTAAGCCGCACGGCGGAACTGCTGGGCTTGGAACGCAGCAACCTGTACCGCAAAATGAAGGCCCTGGGAATCGGGCCGAAGGAGTGACCGGATGGTTGCCCGCATCGGTTGTGTGCTGCTCATGGCATGGGCGCTGGATGCCCAGACAGGCAGCGGCGGTAACGGCTGGTCGCAGCAGGGTTCGCTTGAACAGGCCGACGCCATCGTGATTGGAGAGATTACCGGCGGCGAGGGCGTGGACCGTTTCTCCTCGGTCCAGGCGCAGGCCACGCTGCACGTTCGCCGCGTGATCAAGGGCGCTCCGGCGCCCGAAACCGACCTGAAGCTGGCATGGCAATACCGGCCCTCCCCCATGGAGGGGCCCGACGTCACCACACGGGTGAAGCCGGTCTACGGCTTGTGGCTGCTGCGCGCCGCGACGGATGGGACATGGCGTCCCCTGCCGGTGGCCACGGGGCCGATGGACATGGGCGGGGTCTACCTGGCGCTGCCGCGCGTGGAACTCACGGG
>JAMCRM010000107.1 GCA_023380575.1 Acidobacteriota bacterium
CCATCTCCTCATCGTCGATCCCCCGGCCGAGCCCATTCTTCCTCGCGGGTTGAGGTGCGGAGCCTGGCTTGACGGCCGCCGTTTCGTGCGTTGCGGGGAACAGGACCTTGAACGTGGTCCCTTTGCCGGGACGGCTGTGGACCTTGAGCGCGCCCTTGTGCCCTCGCACGATACCCTGCACGGCGGCCAGGCCCAACCCCCGCCCGGTGAACTTGGTCGTGAAAAACGGGTCGAAGATGCGATTGAGAGTGGGTTCGTCCATGCCGCAGCCCGTATCATGAACTTCGACGCCGACGTACGTGCCAGGGGCTAGTTCCGGTACTCCTTCGAGATTGCCGGGGCGGTGCTCGTCGACAGTCTGTACGGATGTCGTTACGAGCACGGTACCGGTCATTTCAGGGCCGATCGCTTCGGCGCCGTTGATGACCAGGTTCATCACGAGTTGGTGCAATTGGCTCGCATCCGCCATGACGAATGGCAAGTCGTCGCGCAATTCGAACCGCAACTGCACATTTTTCGGAATGGAAGTCTGAATCAGGCCACTGATCTCGCGCACCAGCGCGGAAATGTTGATCGGTTCGATGAAAAACCGCCCCTTGCCGGCGTACGCCAGCAACTGGCGCGTAAGGTGGGCGGCGCGCTCGCTGGCGTTGACGACATCCCGCCTTTGATCGGTGATAGGATTGTTCGCCGGCAGGGTTTCCAGCGCGAGGGACGTGTTTCCCAGGATGCCCGTAAGAAGATTATTGAAATCGTGTGCGATCCCGCCCGCGAGTATACCGAGGCTTTCGAGCTTTTGCGTGTGGCGTAGCTGCTCTTCGAACCTTTTGCGTTCGGTGACGTTGCGCGCCACGTGGGAAGCTCCCACGATGCGCCCTGTCTTGTTGTGAATAGGGGAGATGGTCAGAGAGACGTCGATGAGTTCGCCGCTTTTGGTGCGTCGCACCGTTTCGAAGTGCTCCACGCGTTGGCCCCGCGCGATGCGAGCAAGGAAGGGGTGGAGCTCTTTCAGGTATTGGCGGACAAAATCTGCGCGGTGCTCCTGGATATGACCATGCCTGTGATGAGCGGGGAAGAGGCATTCAGCCGGATGAAGAAGATCAAGCCCGATATTAGGGTGATCCTTTCCAGCGGCTACAACGAAGTGGAGGCTGTTCGTCGATTTGCCGGGAAGGGACTGGCCGGCTTCATCCAGAAGCCGTACTCATCCGCGGCGCTGGCGGAGAAGATGAACACCGTGCTCCAGGACCCGTGACGCGCAGGAGCGCCGGCCCCGCCGGAATTTGCCCCGGGTCCCATGAAGAGGGAAAATGGCAGGTAACATGGAGCACGAAGAGAACCGGAGGGACCGGCATAGACTCTGGAGGAGGCTGCTGGGCGCGGGAACGGCGCTTGCCCTCATCGTGGCCGCGGCCGCGCTGATTTGGCGTGCGGTGGACCGCCTGAAAGCCGTGGAAGAGAGGCTCGGACGGGCCGAGGTGCATTCGCAGATCGTGCTTCGCCAGATGACCGAGTATTCGCGCGAACTGCAACTCGCGCTCGATCGTGCTCGCGCATCCAGGCAGCGGGCGGACGAATCCGAGGCGCTGCGGAGCCAGGCCGCGTCGAAAGCCGAACTCGCCCAAGGCGAAGCCGAACAGGCGCGTGCGGAGGTACAGTCGGCTCACGACCAGATGGAACAACTCCGGCGCCGCCGCGAGCAGGAGTTGGACCGCATGCAGAAGGCCCTGAACCGCATTGCTCCGACGCGGAGGACGCCTCTGGGCATGATTGTGGAAATTGCGAACGACTCTTTTAAATTCGATTTCGACCAGTCCACTCTACGCCCCGAGAACCGGGAGACTCTGAGCCGGATCGCCGGCGTGTTGCTCGCGTCCAGCGGGTACCGGCTCTTCGTGTACGGGTACACCGACGACATTGGGACCGATGACTACAACCAGGCGCTTTCCGAACGCCGGGCTCAAGCGGTCGCCGGCTATCTGCTCAAGGCGGGCGTGCCTGCCGACATCATGAGCACCAAGGGCTTTGGAAAATCCAGCCCCCGCGTCAAGGCCGTAACCGCCGAAGCGCGCCAGAAGAACCGTCGCGTGGAGATCGGCATCGTGGACACGATTATCAAGTACGAGGGCGCCGTCGGCGATCGGCAGCCGTGATGGGCGGACCACCGGGAAGCGTGACGCGACGCGGCTTTAATTGCCGCCTGCTCGGCATTCCGGCGGCCGCGTCGCTGGGCGGGTTAACGGCCGCGGGACCGGCTCTTTCATGGCGAGGCGGCTTTACCACCCCGCCGGACAGCGCCAGGCCTTGGACCTACTGGTGGTGGCTGAACGGCTACGTTTCCGAAGAAGGCATCGTCCGCGATCTCGACGAGATGAAACGGCAGGGCATCGCCGGAGTCCTGGTTTTCGATGCCGGCGGCGGTCCCACTCCCGGCAGCACCGCGTTCATGAGCGCCCGGTGGCGCGCTTTGTTTCGCTTCGCCGTGGAGCAGGCGGCCCGCCGCAATATCCAGGTGAGCCTGAACCTGTGCAGCGGCTGGAATGCGGGCGGCCCCTGGGTCGCCGCCGAAAACGCCGCGCAGACCATTGTTTTCTCCGAATTTGCCTTATCCGGGCCGGCGAATCATTATCTCCGTCTTCCCGAGCCCGCCCATACGGATCCCTATTACCGGGACATCGCCGTGCTGGCCTATCGCACACGGGGGGAGAACGTCCTCAGCACCTCGTTGGTTGACCTTTCGGGGCGGGCTGACTGGGATGTTCCCACGGGCGAATGGCTGATTCTGCGGTGCGGCCATACAGTGGCGTCTCGCGCCCACACGAAACTCCACGGTCCGGAAGGCGGTTACGAAATCGATCCGTTTCGCGCCGAAGCCATGCAACTCCATTTTGCAGCCACGGCGGAAAAGGTCATGGAGGACGTGCGCCCGTGGGTTGGCAAGACCCTGAAGTACTTCCATATTGACAGCGGCGAGATCGGCTCGCCCAATTGGACAAGCGGCTTTCATGAGGAGTTTCAGCGCCGGCGCGGCTACCACCCGTTCCCTTACCTTCCCGTGCTGGCCGGCAAGACCGTTGATAACTCCGAAATTACGGCGCGATTCCGCGAGGACTTCAACCGCACGCTCGGCGACCTGCTGGTAGAGAACTACTACGGCACGCTGGCCGCCCTCTCTCACCGGCACGGGGTGGGGATTCATCCGGAATCGGCGGGCTACCAGAAACCCTGCGAAGATGCCCTGCGCGCCATGGGGCAGAGCGATGCGGTCATGGGCGAATTCTGGGCCCGCACCAACGAGCCGGACGGCTATATTCACCAGCGCACCCCGGCGCAGCTCCGCTTTCATGATTCCATCAAGCTGGCCTCTTCTGCCGCGCACATCTACGGGCGTGAGATCGTGCAGGCCGAGGCCTTCACGGTCTACAACCCGCGCTGGACGGACTGGAGCATGGATCCGTTCGCATTGAAGGACATCGGCGATTGGGCTTTCTGCCAGGGCCTCAACCGCAACGTGCTCTGCTTCTACGTCAATCAGCCCGAACTGGAGACTAGGCCGGGCTACCAGTGGCCGGGCTGCGGAACCAACTTCGACCGCAACATCACATGGTGGCCCATGATCCACGGCTGGCTCACGTATCTATCGCGATGCCAGTTTTTGCTGCGGCAAGGGGCTTTCGTCGCCGATTTCCTGTATTTTTACGGCGAAGAAGTCCCCAATTTCGTCCCCGGGAAGCGCTATATGCGGCCGGCCCTGCCGGAGGGTTGCGATTGCGATTCCATCAACGCCGAAGCGCTGTTGGCGCGCCTGGAAGTGCGGCACGGCGCCCTGGTTTTGCCCGGAGGCCTGAGCTACCGCTACCTGGTGCTGCCGGAGCACTCGTGGAACCTGCCTCCCCCTGCCATCTTCAATTCCACCGAGGACGCCTTTCCCGGCCCCGGAAACGGCCTGCCCGTGGCCATGTCGCCGCGGGTGATGCGCAGAATTGCCGCGCTGGTGGAGGCGGGCGCCACAGTGACTGGGCCCCGGCCGGCGCGCGCGCCCGGACTCACGAATTATCCTGCGTCGGACGGCGAACTGCGAGCGCTTGCGGCAGCCCTGTGGGGGGAAGAATCGAGCGCGGGCGAGCGCAGCTACGGCAAAGGGCGCGTGATCTGGGGCAGGCGCCTGGAAGAGATCCTCGTTTCCGATGGTATTGCCCGGGACTTCGAAGTTCGCGGCGCCGCACCGGGCGGATTTGATTATATCCACCGCCGCGGCGGCGGCACGGACCTCTACTTCGTCTCCAACCAGGCGAATCACGCGCAAAGCGTGGATTGTGCCTTTCGTGCCACGGGGGCGCATGCGGAATGGTGGGACCCGGTCACCGGAGGATTGCAGCCGCTGGCGGACTTCCGGCGGGACGACGGGCGGACCCTCGTCCGCCTGGAATTTGCGCCGCGACAGTCCGGTTTCATCGTTTTTCGTGACGCGGCCGCAGGGCCGCGTGCGGCGAAGCCGGATCCCATGGCAATCAGGCGCCTCGACGGCCCCTGGTGGGTGTCCTTCGATCCGCGGTGGGGCGGCCCGCGAGAGGTTACGTTTGATCGTCTGGAAGACTGGACGGGGCGGCCGGAAGAAGGAATCCGCTACTACTCCGGGATCGCCACCTATCGGAAAGCAATCGAGCTGCCGGAATATTCGAAGGGTCGCTTGTTTCTGGATCTCGGAAAGGTAAGGAACGTGGCGGCGGTTCGGGTCAATGGCAAGGATGCCGGAGTGGTCTGGTGCGCTCCATGGAGGTTGGAGATTGGACGGCTGATCGAAGCCGGGCGAAACACCCTGGAGATCGACGTGGCCAACCTGTGGCCGAACCGCCTGATCGGAGATGCCCGGTTCCCTCCGGAGCGGCGCCGCACGAAAACGAACGTGACCCGTTTCCGGCCGGACAGCCCGCTGCTCCCCTCTGGTCTGCTGGGACCGGTCACCATCGTGAACTGGTAGAATTTGAGATCTTAGAATGCCATGGCACCCGAAAACCCGATCAGCCGCCGCCACTTCCTGGGCAGTTCCGCGAGCGTAGCCGGAATGGCGGGGGAGGGCGCGCCGCTCCGGAGGGAACCGGGCATCT
>JAMCRM010000108.1 GCA_023380575.1 Acidobacteriota bacterium
GTTGCTGGCGGGACTGTTATTGACGGCGTGCGGTAGCGTCAGAATCGGCAGGATCACCCAGGATCCCACCCGCTTCCGCAATCGGACCGTCCACGTTTCCGGCACGGTCGTCACTTCGTTCGGCGCGCTAGGGACCGGCGGATACCAGATCCAGGACGGCACCGGCAGCATTTACGTGCTCTCCAGCACGGGCGTGCCGTCCAAAGGGTCGCGCGTCACGGTGCATGGAACGGTAATCAACGGCGCGACTGTCTTCGGGCGTTCCATCGGAACCGCCATTCGCGAGCAAGGCCACAAGGTCAAATGGTGAGTGAAAGCGGAGTGGGGGATTTGCCATTGACCCGGGCAGCCTTGGTTTGGCGCCGGGTACGGCGTCCGACGCCGCAGTAATCGAAACCGGCCCGGGCCGCCGCATCCGGATCCAGGAAATTGCGGCCATCCACGAGCACCGGCCGGCTCATGCACCGGGCCAGTTCGGCCAACTCCAGCGTGCTGAATTCCTTCCATTCCGTCACCAGCACCAGCGCATCCGCCTCCGCCGCGAGTTCGAGCGGCGATTCGCAGTAACGAATCTTCAGCGCGGGGTGGCACTGCTCGCAGGCGGACATAGCGATCGGGTCGTAAGCCTTCACATGCGCGCCCATCTTCAGCAACTGCTCGGCAATCTGCACGCTCGGCGCATCCCGCACGTCATCGGTGTCGGGCTTGAAAGCCAGCCCCAGCAGTCCGATGGTGCGCCCTTTGAGAATGAACAGTTTCTCCTGCAGCTTCTGAATCACCACCTCGCGCTGGGCGCGGTTCACTTCGAGCGTCGCCATCAGCAGGTGCGCCGGGTAGCGGTCTTCCCGGGCGGTATGCAGCAGCGATTGGATATCTTTGCCGAAGCAACTCCCGCCCCATCCAAGGCCGGCGTTGAGGAACCTGGAGCCGATACGCGAGTCCAGGCCGATGCCTTGCATCACTTCGGTGGCTTCGGCGCCCACACGTTCGCAGATGTTCGCCATTTCGTTGGCAAACCCGATCTTCATGGCCAGGAATGCGTTGGCGGCGTATTTGATCATTTCGGCGCTGGTCAGGGTAGTTGCCACCAGCGGCACGTTCGTCAGGCCAGCCGGACGCGGTGAGAACGGAGGCGCTTCGAACCGCTGGTTGAGGAGCGGTCCGTAGAGTTCGCGCAGGATGGCCAGCGTCCCTTCTTCTTCGGCTCCGAGCACGATGCGCTCCGGATACAGAGAGTCGGCGATGGCGCAACCCTCGCGTAGAAATTCGGGATTGCTGGCCACTCCGAAGCGAATGTCTTTGAGACCCGAGGGATTGGACTCGCGGATGCCTTCGCGCACCAGCGATTCCACCAGGTTGCCCGAGCCCACCGGCACCGTCGACTTGTTGACCACAACCCGGAAACGCCCGTTGTCCATCGCGGCGCCGATGCGTCGGGCGGCGGCTTCCAGATAGGTCAGATCGGCTTCTCCGCTGGGTTTGGGAGGCGTGCCCACAGCGATAAAAATCACATCGCTTTCCGCTGCGGCTTGCGCAAGGTCCGTGGTGAAATCAATGCCCCCATGGGCGCGGGCTCGCTGTAGGAGTTCGGAAAGGTGAGGTTCATAGATCGGCACTGCGCCGGAGCGCAAAGTTGCGATTTTGGCGGCGTCCGTATCCACACAGGTGACGCGGTGGCCCAGATAGGACAGACAGGCCCCGGTTACCGTTCCCACATATCCGGTACCGATTACTGTGACACGCATGCGGAATCTGTGTTGCATCCCATGGGCCGATTTGCATCCCGGCACACAGCCGGCGCCGAATCCAGTGATGTTGCAGGCAAAAAGCCGCAGCACACGGTTCCGGGCTCTCAAAACGTAGCGATCCCACTCCCGAAAATTTGCCGTTTGTGCGAATTGGTGGACGTGAGCCGCTAGTCCCCGCGCCGCTCGCCGACAGGCGGCGGTCGGGTACCGGGATCGAGGGTGAAACTCCGCGCTGGCGCGAGTTCGCCGGTGGGCACAGTCACCTCGTACAGGCCGACTTCACGGGACTGCAGCTCGAAAATGCCGCCCAGGCTCGGGCGGTCCGGCTGGCCTCCCAGAAACGTGACGGACTTCGCGGCCACCGTTCCCTGGGCGCTCTGATTGCCCTGGTCCCAACGGTACTTGCCATATTCCAGGCGTGTCGGTACGCCGATTCGAAATTGCATGTCCATGGTAAGGATGGAGTTGTTCGACACAAACACCACCTGCGCGCGCAGGCTGTCGCCGTCGCGCACTCCGGCCATGGACCGGAGGCGGTAGGATCTCAGGGCTTGGCCGTCCCTGATGCGCTGAATCGTGGGTCTGGATCCGTTTTGGCAGGAGACGGCCACGAGCGACACCAACATGGCGAGGCTGGTTCGGCGTAAATAGGTCATGAGCGGTACCGGAAGCTGTTCATTGTCCCTGAATAGCGCGGCCGATTTCAAGTGTACCGGCCGCGCCGGGAGCTTCCTCATTGCGATAGCAGTGGCAGAATCACCTTATCCAGTTCCGCGTCCGTCCAGTTCTGGATATGAACATTCTTGTTTAAACTCCAGCGTTCGACATGCTCCACGCTGGCGCCGGGCTTCAGGGTTGTCATCGGACCGACCGTTTCCAACTCCAGGAAATCGGCATTGGTGAAGGTTTCAAACGAGCATCCCATGTCCGGGTAAAGCTTCGGCGTGCCGGCCGCCTGGTAGCGCTTGATGAAAAGCTCGCTTCCCAGCAGGTATGCGCCCCAGGTGTTGTTATTGAATGTTCCCAGTTTCTGCGCGTCCTTGGCCCTGGGATCCTGCCGCAGCGTCATATACTTCTTGGTGAATTTCCAGCGCTTGTCGCTGAGATCGGTATAGGCGGACATCACCAGCGGATTGGTGGGCGCGAGGTCCTTCGGGTGCACGCCGCGCGGCGGGAAACCGTGGATCGCGATACCGCCCTGTGCAAACATCGTGAGCGCCCAGGGCGCCAGATCCACCGGCTTGGAGCCGGCGTTCCTGATGCGGTGCAGCACTTCCACCGCGCTTCCGGCCGGGGCCGGTTTTATCGTAATCTGTTTCTCCAGCCCGGTGAGCGATTCCACCGGCTCCGTGGCTACCAGGATATTTCCCTCGATTTCGATTCTAATCGGCGCATTGTCGGTGGCATAGGTGCGGATTGCATCTTCCGGGGCCGCCCAAAGGCGATGCCCGCCGCGCGCCTGCCATTCCTTTTCTCCCGACTTGCCCAGTTGTTCCGTGAATTCCTTGAAAATATTCTGGCCCCCGGCAAAGCCGTACCGCATCACTCGCGGGCCGATATCGCCGGTCATCACCAGTTCCACCTGACCGTCGGAGATCCGGTAACTGTCAGGCCAGCCCTTGAAATTGATTTTCTCGATTTTCACTGCCGCATCAGCACTCATAAGTAATGCCAGAAAAGCCAGCGTCGCTTTTAATATGCTTCAATATTATGTCTCATTTCACGGGCGGGAGGGAGCCGGACGCGGAGTTCCGGAAGTGGTCGTAACCGAGCGGTGGCAGCGGATTTCCGGAGAGCAACACCCGGCCGGGCTTACCCTCTTGCATGGCGCCGATGCGCGTCAGCGGTATGCCTTCGAATGCGGAAGGGACGCGGGTGGCCGGCCGGACTGTGAACAGAAGTTCGTAATCCTCCCCGCCGTGCAGCGCCTGCTCCAGGCTGGCGCCCGGAAAACGCGGCGGCGCTTCGATGCTTGCCGTGACGCCTGAAGCCCGGCAGAGGCGGCACAGGTCGATGGAGAGGCCGTCGCTGAGATCCATGGCCGCTGTGGCACGCAGGCGGCTGCGCAGAAAGCGGCCCAGCCGTAGTCTCGGTTCGGGACGCAGATGCCGTTTCCAGGCCTTACCCTTCAGGGTATGCAATCCGAGGGCGGAACCGCCCAGGAAGCCCGAAACGTAAATTGCATCGCCCGGCTTGGCGCCATCCCGCCGCAACGCTTTCCCCCGCGGTACGGCGCCGCACACCACCACATCGCAGGAGACGCGCGAGGCATGGGCCAGATCTCCACCCGACAGCGGCGCCGCCGCCGCGCCGGCCAGGCGCAGAAAACCACGAAAAAAACCGCGCCTCCATTTTTCCTCCGCCCAGGGCGCCAGCGCCAGCGACAGCAGGCAGAATCGCGGCTCTCCTCCCATGGCCGCGATGTCGCTCAAGCCGCGAGCCAGCGCCTTATGGCCCACATCTTCCGGCTTGTGTGTGGAGGGGAGAAAATGGACCTGTTCGATCAGCATATCCGTGGTGAACAGGAGATCTTCGGTGGAGCCGCGAGGGCGGAAAATAGCGCAATCGTCGCCGATCCCCAGCACGAGCGGCGAACCCGCCGGGACCACAGCCTGTTTCCTCAGCCGCTCCAGAATTTCGATTTCGCCGCTCACCGGCGTTTCCCAAGCCGCATAGGTTCAGAAACAATGTTGCGCCGTATACGTAAGATTCTAACGCGATTGGTCCTTGACCGTCCGGGCTTGATCTGCGACAATACAAAAGCAGTTTGAAATGGTTGTTCGTTCGCGCCACAGATCGTTCTAAAGCAGGCTACGAGGACTACCTTCGTAGCTTTTTGTGTTTTTGGGGACCGAAAGGGCGGGAATGGCAATCGATCAGGAGAAGAAGTAGTGAAAGAAAAAGGTATTGTGAAGTGGTTTAATGCCGCGAAGGGTTATGGTTTCATCCAGCGTTCCAGCGGCGACGATGTGTTCGTGCATTTTTCTGCGATCCAGGCCAATGGCTATCGCACTCTCGATGAAGGCGCGGAGGTGGAGTTCGAAGTCAAACAGGGTCCGAAAGGGCTGCAGGCCGAGAACGTCAATCGCGTTTGACCGGTTCCCAATAAACCTATGAAGATCGGGCCCCGCTTGCGGGGCTCTTTTCATTCTTGCCCCGAATTTCTAAGGTTCCAAAAACACTTGCACGCGGTTGCTCTCCTGCCCGCCGGCGTCGATGTATAACTCCGCGGGGCCGGCATTCACAATGGCGGGCAACTGCAATTCGATGAGATAGAATCCAACGTAACCCGGCGCCAGAACGGCACGAGTCACTTCCACCGGTGCGCGATCGAGAAAGGCCGTAACTGTGGCCGCCACCTCGGGCGGATTTTCGAGTGGAGCGGCCAAGCCGGTCGGCCAATCCGGCCGTACCTTCCCCAATCCGGTGGCGAGGATCTGAATGCGGGAGTTTGAATGCGCGACGTTGTGCGCGTCCAGCATGAGCCCGCTGTCGGCGTCCAGCAGCATGGGGATGCCATCCCGGCTGACGAAGATCGCCGGAGACACGGGCTGGACCGGCAGACCAAAGGCGAAATGCCCGCTGGCGGCATTCAGTTCCAGCGACACCTTCGGCCCTACCGCCTCGAAAGGAACCTGGATCTGCGACTCCGAATCCGAAGCCGCCAGAACGGGAAAGTGCAGCCCCCCGGCGGTGGCGGCGCTGATGCGCCCGCCCCAAACGCTGAGCAGCGATCCGGGAGCGGCGGGACGGGAACTGAAATCGGCCGCATTGACCAGCCGCAAGGTGCTGGCACGATGCGGCGCGGCCGTGGCGTAAATTCCATAGCCCTCCAGCGCTACATAAAGCTGATTCCCCGCGGCATCCAGCCTGACGTCCCGGGCGGGTGCGTGCGGCAGCCTGTCACTGAGCGAAAACCAGGAAACGGAGGCTTGGGCCGCGTTTTCCAGGTCCGTGCGGGCGAAGAACACGCCGTCCTGCATCGCTACATAGACGGCCCCGGAACCGCGGTCCGCGGCGATGCCATACGCCGGCACGTCCGGCAGATTCGATGTCAGATCGTCCCAGAAGGTGCCGTTGTTGGTGGTGCGCAGGACGTGCCGTCCGGAACCGCCAAGCGCTGCCAGCGCCACGCGCGGCTCCACCGGATCCACGAAAATCTTTTCCACCGGATTGCCGCTCGCCTGCCGGCTGGAGGTCCAACTGCAGGCCGGGTCGAAGGAAACCCAGATCCTGCCATCGGAAGCACCGGCGTATATATTGTCCCCGGATGCCGCGACGGCGCTGATGTCGGCGGCCAGGGCGGCGGAGAAAGTGCGCCGGTCCCTTGCCTCCGCCTCCAGGGCGGGCGCGGATGCCAGTTGCCAGCCGCTGCTGTTTCCGGGTTGCCATTCGACGACTCCCAGACCTTCCACCAGGATTTGCAGCCCGGCAGCCCCGGCGGGTGTCGCAACGATGCGCCGCACCATCAGGTTGGGAAGATCCTGGTTCAGGCCGCTCCAGGAGAAACCGCCGTCCATCGAGCGCCACACGCCGAAATCGTTTGACACCACAAGCTCGTTCGGTTCATTCAGCGCGACGGCCAGGCTGTGCTGGCCGGGACCGATCACGGATTCGCCCTGGAACGACGTCAGATCCGTCCACGTGCGTCCGCCGTCATCGGACCGGTACAGGTCCTTTGCCAGCGCATAATCACGGCCGCGGCCGCCCGCAACCAGTTTGGCCCCCGCGACGGGCAGGCGCTGCGCGGAAACCGGCGCCTCCGGATCGGCGGGCGGAACGGCATTCCCAGCGGGTATCCAGGATTCAAAATCCAGCGTCTCGTAGACGTTGCCGGAGCGCGCGCGTGCGAAGAGTTGCGTGCCGTCCGCCGAAAACCAGACCGCATCCACCGGACCCGTCACGGGCGCGGCCAGCATGAGGTCCACCGCGGTGTTGCCGACTTTGCGCCAGTCCGGAACGGCCTGCCCGAGTGCGATCCCCAGACTCAGCAAAACCGTCCAGCTACGGATTGTGGCCTTATGACACACAATAGAGTCCTATTTTATCGCATCCGACCCGGCTTCTTCCCCCAAAGCCATTGAAAAAGCTGTCCTT
>JAMCRM010000109.1 GCA_023380575.1 Acidobacteriota bacterium
ATGCTGGCGCGATTCTACCTTCAGGACCGGCCGGAGATCGATACCCTGATCTTGGGGTGTACCCATTACCCGCTGTTGCGCGACGTCCTGCAGCGCGTGGCCGGCGAACGCGTGGCGCTGGTCGACAGCGCGGAGGCCACCGCCGAAGTGGTGTGCGGCAGCCTGGGGCCGGTCGCGGCCTCCGGCGCTCCCGGGCGCATCCTCCATTTCGTTACCGGCGACCCGCTGGCATTCGAGCACACCGCCCAGGTGATCGGCGGGGTGGAAGGCCGCATTTTCCCGCTGCCGGTGACGGAATTGGCTCAAATGGAAGGAAAAAGGGAGCGCTTCGCCTCGCTCTGAGTGGATACACTGGGGAGGATGGAGACCCGCACCCTTCCCCACACCGATCTATCCGTGTCGCGCATCTGCTTCGGGACCATGACGTTTGGCTCCCAGGTGGATGAAGCGGCGGCGGCGCGCATCATGGACCGCTGCCTGGATGCCGGAGTGAACTTCTTCGATACGGCCAACATTTACAACCGGGGGGCTGCGGAAACCATCGCCGGAAAACTGCTGCGGGGCCGCCGTCACCGCGTCGTCCTGGCCAGTAAAGTGCGCGGCAAAATGGGAGATGCCCCCGACCAAAGCGGCCTGTCGCGGGCGGCCATGACGCGGGCCGTCGAAGAGACGCTGCGGCGGCTGGACACGGACTACCTGGATCTTTACTACCTCCATATGCCCGACCCGGCCGTGCCGCTGGAGGAGACGCTCGAGACCATGGACGCGCTGGTGCGGGCGGGCAAGGTGCGCTATCCGGCCAGTTCGAACTACGCCGCGTGGCAGGTGGTCCGCATGCTGTGGCTCGCGGAAAAGAACGGCTATGGCGCCTCCTGGGTGGCGCAGCCCATGTACAACCTGCTGGCGCGCGGAATTGAGCAGGAGTACCTCCCCATGTGCCGCGAGTTCGGGGTCTCCACGGTGGTGTACAATCCCCTGGCGGGCGGGCTGCTCACGGGCAAACAACGGCGGGAAGCGCCGCTTCCCGGCACGCGCTTCGATGACAACCAGCTTTACCTCGATCGTTACTGGCACCCCGCCTATTTCGACGCCGTGGAACAGCTACGGGGGATCGCGGAAGGCGCCGGGCGTGGCATGGTGAGCCTTGCGCTCGGCTGGCTGCTGCACCACACATCCACGGATTGCGTGATTCTGGGAGCATCGCGGCTCGAGCAACTGGAAGAAAATCTGAAGGCCGTCGAAGAGGGGCCGCTTCCGGCCGAGGCCGTGGAAGCCTGCGACCGCGTCTGGGCCGGCCTGCGCGGCGTGACGCCCAACTACAACCGGTAGACGGGACATGGCGTTTTACGCCTTCGTTCGGGAGCCCTGATCTTCGAGAAGACGAGCGATTCGCTCCAGAAATCGCGCGAACATCTCCGGGTTAAACCCGAGCATGAAGCTCAGTGCCGATATACCGCCCGCGAGGCGCATGTAGGCGTCCGCGGACTTGGCAATATTGGCGAAGAGGCCTTCGGCCAGGAACATCAACCCGGACAGGGCTATCAGGTAAACGAAGAACCCCCGAACAGCGGCGGAAGTATAGAGTGCGCGCAGATTCGTGATCGGCTGGCCGCCGGCAAGCTGCGTTTCCACATGGCGGGCTCCCGCACCGGCAATGGAGGCGATGCTACAGAGTATGGCCAGATTGGTGAACGTGTAGCTCAAAAATGCCATGAACCACACGAATGCATAGTCAACAAAGCGCGGCTGTTTGGCGAGCAGTGCGTTGCGGTACGGCTCGCTCGCGATAAATAAGCCGACGGCAAGCAATACGGTCCAGAGGACCAAGTCGCCCACCAGAAACACGATTTCTCCGACATGGAGCCTGTCGGATATTTCACGGCGTGAACTCTCACCGGAAAAGGCTTCTCCGGGGATCTTCACAGGTGCAGCGGCGGATCCGTCGGGCATAACGCCTCCTCGAATCGGGATGAGTATACGCCAGAAGCTGGCGCCTGTAAACGGAATTGGTTTGTTATCCCCGGCCAGGCTTTAGAACCGGAACAGATAGCTGAGTTTCACGAAGACCTGGCTTCCCGTGGAGGTGTCCGGAAACTGTGTCCGGCGCAGGGCGGGCGATTGCATCGGGTCGAAGATGACGTTCTCCAGCGCGTTGGAATAGCCCATATAGAGCGCCGTGCCTGGGTGCAGGAAATAAGTGAGCAGCACGTCCGCCCCGGCGCGTCTGCCGGGATCGAGGGAAACCAGTGAAGCGTTCGGCAGCACGCCGTTATAGTCGAAAATGGCGCGCAACGACAGCGCCCGGCTGAACTGGTAGTTCACCTTCGAGCGCACGATGTGATTGTTAAAGATGGCCCCATTGGTTGCGCCCGCGCCGGGGGGCAGCCACTCCCGTCGGGCCCCCAGGCGGCTGTAGAGGTAGGATTCGTCGAAGCGCAGTCGCGGCCGCGGCCGCAGCGTAAGGCCGAGGGAGCCGGAGGTGGCGTTCGCGAGAAACGCGGGCAGGGCATTGCCGGGATAGTAGTTGATGCCGGTTCCGCGGGTAAACTCGCCGTTCAGGGCCAGCCATTTATAGCACTCTGTGGAAAACGCGATGCCGGATTCCCGTTTCCGAAACCTGAGGCCGTCGAAGAGTTCGAACGAACGCGTTTGAGTGGCTTGAATCTGGGTGAGGCGGGGCAATTCCAGCAAGAAATCACTGGCCGTGGACCAGTCCTGCAGCCGTCCCTGGTGGTCCCAATTTGTGATCACGGTCGCTCCGGGTCCGAAACTCACTACGGAGCGGCCTTCCGGGCGCCAGCGGTAATAGGCGCGGTGCTTCAACTCGCGGATGTCCACGCGCGGGATAAAGCCCAGCTCGGCACGGAACCCCGGACTGCGGTCGGTGTAGGTCGTCGAGTAATAGAAGTGGCGCCCATCCCTGGACAGGGATGACTTCCAGGCGGGGCCGGCCAGACGCTGCCCTCCGGGCAAACGGCTTTCGCTCGATATGGCCTGGCCGGTTGCATACCAGTTCCCTCCCAGGCCGATGCGCGCGTCGAACGAGGCGACGCGATTGGATGAGCCGCCGAACTCGCGGTCCGAAGCGAATACACCGATTTGCGACTGGTGCCCGAATTCGCGTTCCAGGCGAAACACCCCGATACCCGCCCGGTTGCCGCCCATGAGGTCGCCTTCAGGAAGCAGTTTTCCCGGGGCGCGGTCGTCGGCGGCCAGCAGCCCGAGACTCCAGCGGCCCAGCGTGCCGGTGAGCCGTACACCGAACTGCGGGTCTACGATAC
>JAMCRM010000110.1 GCA_023380575.1 Acidobacteriota bacterium
ACGTGAATGCCTGTGTAGCCCATGTAGGTGGAGTAGAGCAACTGGGGAGACTTCAGGTTGAATTTTGCCAGGAACGAATCGACGCCGCCGCCCCAGGAGCCCTGCAGCGCGTCGCGGGTCACCGGAAAATCGCGCGAGAGCGTGTAGCCGGTAACGTAGACGTTCCCCGCGGCATCCGAAAAAATGCTTTGGCCCACATCGCCGCCGCTGCCGCCCAGATAACTGGAATAGAGCAGTTGTTCGCCCGGCGACGCAGTGGGATCCAGGCGCACGATAAATGCATTGCCTTTGCCGCCGTAGGTAGGCTGGACCGCGCCCGGCGTGACGGGGAAATCGGAAGAGAGTGTATAGCCGGTGATCAGAAGCTTGCCTTCCGCATCGGACGTAATCTTGCTGGCCTCTTCCAGCCCGGAACCGCCGAGGTAGGTGGAGTAGGCCAACGAATCATCGCCCGACTTGGAAAAATCGATGCGGGTCACGAACACGTCCACACCGCCCAGGGGTTGGTGGTGCAGGGCATTGCCGGTCCACTGAAAATTGGTGGAGAGCGTGGCGCCGGTGACGTAGACGTCGCCGGAGGGGGTCACGGTGACGGAGCGGCCGTCGTCCCATACTTCGCCGCCCAGGTAGGTGGCATAGGCGAGGGTCGCGTTGGAAATGTCGAATTTGGCCAGGAACGCGTCCTGAACGCCCCACTTGCCGCGTTGCAGGGCGTTGGCGGTGTAAGGGAAATCTTCCGACCTGGTCGATCCGGTCAGGTAGACGTTGCCGTTGCGGTCCGCCGCCACGCCGTTGCCCTGCTCATTTCCCGACCCGCCCAGGTAGCTGGAGTAGACGAGGGCGTTCTCGCCGGCGCGCGGATCCATTTTCAGCACGAAGGCGTCGGTCGTTTCGCTGCCGGCCAGAGTGGATTGTTGGGCCTGCCCGGCGGTGGGGAAGTCGGTCGAACTGGTAGTGCCGGCCAGGTAGACGAAGCCTTTGGCATCCACATCCATATCGTTGATGAGGTCGTCGCCGCTGCCGCCGATGTAGGTGAAATAGAGGACCGTGCCGGTGCGCGGGTCGAGCTGGGCGAGAAATCCGTCCCGCTGGCCGCGCTGCGAATCCTGGTAGGGCCCGCCACGGGTTGCCAGGCTCGTGTTGCTGATGTAGCCGGCGATATAGAAAGTCCCGTCAGGAGCGGGTTTGACCGCGGTCACGGCGTCATCCGAGGTCCCGCCCAGCAAGGTGGAATACGAAAGCACGGGGTCGATCGTGAGGGGTTGCGAGCGGTCATAGCGCGCGAGTTCGAAGGCCGCGGTGTCGGCCGCGAGCAGCCGGTAACGGCCGGCGATCTCCTTGCCCTTCTGGAAGACTCGCGGGCGCATCTGCACGAACCGCGCTTGCCGGGTGGAGAGCACCAGTTCGCCGCCCGGGCCCACGCTCAGCCGGCCGGGACCGCGGAACCGCATGCGGATGCGGCCCGGGTCGGCACCCGGGGCGAGCAGGAAATCATATTCCAGCTTTCCCTGGCTGCCGTAGTAGACCACGTCAATGCCGGGGTACACATTGCGCGCGCGTACCCGTGCCCAGTTGGCCACACCAGTGTGCCAGTCCTGTTTGCGGGCGCCCAGGAAATAATTGGAGCGGGAGGGCAGGCGGTCGAGCGGCTCCATCGCTGGAGTGCCGGAGCCCTCCAGGGAAATGCTCACCACTCCGCCGCCCCGGTGCAGTTTCAACAGGGCTTCGCGCCCGGTAAGCAGCAGGGTGGAATCGGGAGTGCGCGCCCCGAAACGAACCCCGGCATCCCATTGTCCGGCGTTGGGTTCAAAACGCAGGGGGAGCTTGCCCGGAATGGCCCGGATGGAATGCTCAGCCGGGGCCGCCATTACGGCAGAAAAAAATAAAGGCAGGAGAATGCGAAACATAAATAATCAATGATCCAAACCCGAAGGGGATCCCCTTGTGGCGGCGCCGGATTGACCGGCGCCGAATACCGAATTGTAGCGAATGGCGGGGCGGCCCGGAGTGCCGTATCACCGGGCCGCGCCAGGCGGGCGGCCGGATGCTCTATTCCCCCGCTTCCGTGTTCAGACTCTTTTCCAGGCGCTGCTCCTTGGTGCGCACCTTGGCGAACTCCACATATTGACCGAGGGAACTGGACAGTTTGTCCGATTCGGAGAACAGGTTATGCACGTAGTTTTGATACTCCGGGATCCACATCAGGCCGTGATTCTCGGAGATGAAGTGAATGGCGCTGCGGGTGTTGGCGGCCATTTCCTTCAGCAGCGGGAAGGCGCGGTCCATTTCGGCGCGCTCGCCCGGAGTGGCCGCGTCGCGCAGTGCCTCCAGCCGGCTGACGGTGCGCGACATGGTGTTCAGGTCGTCTCTCAGGTCCTGCAGTTGCGTCGCGTGCACCTGCCAGTCAATGCTATCGTTGCGGGCGATGCTGTCCAGTTCGGAAGCATGATTCGCCGCATCCAGGGCTTCGGCGCGCAGCGCCTTGAGCTGATCCATGGCCTGAACCCGCATGGGGACCTCAGTCGTGCTCCCCGCCAGCATCGCCGCGGGCAGCGCCACCATCAAACCAGCCGTCATCATGAGCGATTCGATCTTCATCGGAATCTTCTAACCTCCGCTTAGGAAGACGAACGCTATCTTGCACGTGATGTATAGTTTCGTAAGCACTGTCGGTTGCCGTACAACTCGCCGGAAGGTGGATGCCGAATCGAAAATTCACGCCAAGTTCCGGGAACGTGTTCGCGGACTTGAATCTGCCACACGCCGATGATCTGCTGGCGAAGGCTGAGTTGGCCACGAAGATCATCGCCGAAATCCAGCGGCGGCGGCTCACGCAGAGCCAAGCGGCCGAGATTCTCGGAATCGATCAGCCTAAAGTCTCCGCGCTGAAGCAAGGCAAGCTGTCGGGGTTTTCGTGCTCAAGCAACTTCGTCGCCCCTTGGCGCGCTCGCGGCCAGCGGTCAGAACATCATTGCGCCGAAAACTGTAGCAGCTACCGTAGCATCGGCGAAAATAAGCCGAAACTACTTATCTCAAAATTGTCTGTAAGGGATTGAATTGATTTGACTGGCGGGGACGACGGGGCTCGAACCCGCGACCTCCGACGTGACAGGCCGGCGTTCTAACCAACTGAACTACGTCCCCGCTTCGGCCTTATGGTAGCACGGCGTCGGCCTCAAGCGCAAAATCTACGCAGAACCAGCACGGCGTTTAAGCCGCCGAACGCAAATGAGTTCGAAAGGGCATACTCGGCCTCGCTCCGCCGCGCATGGTTCGGTATTACGTCCAGGTCGCATTGGGGGTCGGGTTCGGTGAAGTTCGCCGTCGGCGGCAGCACGCTATCCTGCAGGGCCAGTAGGGTGGCCGCCGCTTCCAGCGCCGCGGCGGCGCCCAGCGCATGGCCGTGCATGGATTTCGTGGAACTGATCGGCAGTTGCTGCGCGTAGTCGCCGAAGACGGCGCGGATGGCGCTGGTTTCGGCGGGGTCGTTGGCTTGCGTGCCGGTGCCGTGCGCGTTGATATACCCCACCGCGGCGGGGGCGATGCCCGCGTCCGCCAGGGCCGCGCGCATGGCTCTGGCCGGCCCTTCGGCCGAGGGCTGCGTAATGTGTGCGGCATCGGAGGACATACCGAATCCCACGATTTCCCCGTGTACGCGCGCGCCTCGCGCCAGCGCTGCGTCGAGCGGTTCCAGCACCAGCATGGCCGCCCCCTCGCCCAACACCATGCCCCGCCGGTCTCGCGAAAACGGCCGGCAGGTGTCGGGCGATACCACCCGCATGGCCTCCCACGCCTTCAGCAGCCCGAAGCTGAAGGGGGCTTCGCTGCCGCCGGCGAGCGCCAGGTCCGTAATGCCCGAACGCACCATCCAGTATGCCTGCCCGATGGCGTGGGCCGCGGAACTGCATGCCGTCGAAATGGTGAAAGCAGGTCCGGTAATCCCGAATTCCATGGAAATATGGCTGGCGCCCGCGTTGGCCATGGTCTTGGGAATGGTGAGCGGATGCACGCGGTTGCCCCCCTTCCGGTAGACGTCCCAGAACCCGGTGTCTTCCGTGGATTGCCCGCCCACGCAGGAGCCGGTAACAATGGCCGCCGTCTCGCGCGCCTCCGTGGTCCACTGCACGCCGGCATGCAACACCGCCTCGCGCGCCGCGATCACCGCGAACTGCGCGAAGCGGTCCATGAAGTCCGCCCGGCGGTCGTCGAAATACGGCTGGTGCGAATAACCCCGCACCTCCGCGCCGTTGTGAAAACGCAGCGCGGAGCAGTCCATCGACTCGATGGGACCGATGCCGCACCGGCCCGCCGCCAACGCTTCGCGGAACTCCGGCACATTGCGCCCCACCGCGCAGATGACGCCCAAGCCGGTGACGGCCACGCGGCGCACGGCTATTGTCCCGCCGCCGCGTCGCTCTTTGCCGCGACGAGTTTCTCCACGCCCTCCACCATCTGCTGCACGCTGCGAATCGTCTTCGCCTCCTCGTCGGGAATGGTGATGTCGAACTCGCCTTCCAGAGCGAACAGGATTTCCACTCCGTCCATGGAGTCGATCCCCAGCTCCTCAAAGGAGCTGTCCACCGTTACCTTCTCGCGGGGAAGGCGCTTCACATTCGCGATTACATTGAGAACTCGATCACTCAGATGGTCGGACATAGTAGCCGGCTTATCGTTACCAGTTTAAAACCCGCGCTGGTGCGCGCC
>JAMCRM010000111.1 GCA_023380575.1 Acidobacteriota bacterium
AGAGCGGGTGGCCCGCGGGCACCTGCAGATTCACGTCGGTTACGGCCGCACGGCGGTGAATCCGGCGGCCAGTCTCAACCGGCCGTTGCTCGAAGCCTTTCTGACGGCGTTCCGCGAGGCCTCGCGGGATTCGGGTTTGGAGTGCAAGCCGGACCTGAACGCGGCACTGCGGGTCCCCGGGATGCTCCGCACGGACGTGGAGACCGAACCGGACGCCGAAATGGAAACGGTTCTAAAAGAGGCGGCGCACGAAGCGCTGGACCTGCTGGACAAGTTCCGGGAGCGCGAGGGATCGGCCATCGCCAAAGAGATGCGCGAGCGCTGCACTGCGATCGGCGAACTGGTGGCACGCATGGAAAAGATCCGTTCCCGCGCCACCATCGCTTTCCAGAAGCGCTTGAAGGAACGGCTGGCGGACCTGCTGCACGGCGCGGGCATCGAACCGCAGCGCCTGGCACAGGAAGCCGCGCTGCTGGCCGACCGCAGCGACATCAGCGAGGAACTGGTGCGGTTGAAGACTCACGCCGCGCAAGTGGATAAGCTTCTGATTTCCAGCGGCGAAGTGGGGAAACGGCTGGATTTTCTGCTGCAGGAAATGAACCGCGAAACCAATACGGTTTTATCGAAGACCGGCGGCCTGGGCGAACTGGGTTTGACCATTACGGAATTGGCGCTGGCCGCCAAGTCGGAGATCGACAAGATCCGGGAACAGTCGCTGAATCTGGAATAGGGAATCGCGGAATTTTAGGATATGGTCTTCATAATCTCCGCCCCTTCGGGCTCGGGAAAATCCACTTTGGTCGGCCGGCTTCTGAAAAGCGTTCCGGGGCTGATGTTTTCCATCTCATATACCACCCGGCCGCCGCGCGGCCAAGAACGAGAGGGCGAAAGCTATCATTTCATATCGCGGGAGGAGTTCGAAGAACGCCTCGCACAAGACGAGTTTCTTGAATACGCCAAGGTATTCGGCAACTATTATGGGACTCACTGTAGCGTGATCGATCAAGCCCGGGCGGCGGGCAAGGACTTGGTGCTCGACATCGACGTCCAAGGTGCGAGACAATTACAATGTAAGATTCTGGAAGCTGTTACCATATTTATACTAGCTCCATCGCGCCAGATTCTGGAGCAGCGCTTGCGCACCCGTAGCGAGGATAGTGAAGAGGTGATTGAGAGGCGGCTGCGCGAAGCCGCTGAGGAGATCCGGAACTACAGCGCTTACGATTACGTTTTGATCAACGAGGAATTGACCGGATCGGATGAGACGCTGGCCGCGATCGTACGCGCCGAGCGCGTGCGCCGCACCAGAATGGAAGAAAAAGTCCGCCCGATTCTGGAGACATTCCGAACAGAGTAGGTTTTCCAATTATGGGTGATAAAGTTCCCAAGAATAACGCACATTGCACGATTCCGGACGATCCGGAACAAAGCACGTACCGTTTCATCATCGTGGCGGCCAAGCGCGCCCGCCAGCTTCAAGGCGGCGCGCGCCCGGTATTGCCCACCTCGTCCAAAAAGCCGACCGTGATCGCCATGGAAGAAGTCCGGCGCGGCTTGGTGAAATACGAGATTCCGCAGACAATTGAGGAAGAGCCGGCACCCGAAACAGTGCTGTAACGTATGAAGGTGATCCTGGGAGTCGGGGGCGGCATCGCGGCTTATAAAGCCGCCGAACTGGCGCGTGCCCTGGTGCAGCGGGGCGCCGAGGTCCAGGTGGTAATGACAGCGGCCGCGCAGGAGTTTGTGCGTCCGCTGACGTTTGCGGCCCTCACGGGACGCAAGGTGATCACCGGCATGTTCGCTTCCGCCAGCCCCGAAGCCACACTCTCAAGCGCCGTCGAACATATCGGCGTAGCCGGGGAGAACGATCTGCTGGTGATCGCGCCGGCTACCGCGGACCTGCTCGCCAAGCTGGCGCACGGGCTGGCCGACGATTTTCTCAGTACATTGTACCTGGCGTTCAAGGGTCCGGTGGTGCTGGCTCCGGCCATGAATTCGAACATGTGGTCCCATCCGGCGACGCAGGCGAATGTGGAGAGTTTGCGCCGGCGCGGCCACAGGATCGTGGAACCCGAGGAAGGCTGGCTGGCCTGCGGCATGACCGGGCCGGGACGGCTGGCCGCGCCCGATACGATCGCCGCCGCCGTGGAGGCCGGACTGCGCCGCCGTGCCGATCTCGAAGGCGAATCCGTCCTGATCACCGCCGGGCCGACGCAGGAACCGCTCGATCCGGTCCGGTACATCACGAACCGCTCCAGTGGCAAGATGGGCTATGCCTTGGCCGAAGCCGCTGCCAGCCGGGGCGCGCATGTGGTCCTGGTGTCCGGCCCGGTACAGATCGCTCCACCCGCCGGCGTCGCGCTGGTGCCCGTGCGGACCGCGCAGGAGATGCGGGATAAGGTTTTCGAGAATTTAGAAGCCGCCGGCATCGTAGTCAAAGCCGCGGCGGTAGCGGATTACCATCTTGGCCGGGTACCGCAGCAGAAGATGAAGAAGACCGCGGCCAGGCTGTCCCTGGAACTCGATCCCACGCCCGATATCCTTGCCGAACTGGGGCGGAAGAAGGGTGACCGCCTGTTGATCGGGTTCGCGGCGGAGACGGAAAATCTGCATGCGGAGGCGCGGCGGAAACTGGAATCGAAGAATTGCGACATGATCGTCGCCAACCTCGTGGGCGAGGACACGGGTTTTGAGAGTGATCAAAACGAGGTTGTGCTCCTTCTTCGAACCGGCGAAAGCATCCCGCTGCCCAAGGCTTCCAAACGCGAAGTGGCCGACCGCATCTTCGACCAGATCCTGAAATTGCGGCTGGCGGTCCACGCCTTCAATGTACACTGAACCCCTGCGGCGGTACCTGGCCTGGTACGAGGACCTCGGAATCCGCACGATCTATCGCCGGGCCGTCGAGCCCGCACCGCTCAGTGAGTCTTCCCCTCCCGTGGATCTGCCGGGACTGGCTCCGGAATCCGACAACATGCTCAAAATCGCGGAGGACATCGGCGATTGCCGCCGTTGCCGC